>JANLTA010000118.1:0-5570 GCA_031362705.1 Gemmataceae bacterium
CCCAAGGGGAGAGGGGAACTCGCATGTAGCCAATAGAATCTCAACGTGAAAACACCGAACCGCGTCACGTCACTACTCACCGATTCCGCGTCGCTTGGCCATCTGACCCAATCGGGCGGTCTCAACGTTCGATTCGGCGACATCGTTTTCAGGCTACTGTGCCGCGCCGCTGCCATCTCAATCATTCTCGTCGCACTCTTATTGGTCGCCGTATTATGCGAGCGGTCATGGCTGGCAATAACAACCATCGGCGGCAGATTCGTCACAAGTGCCACCTGGGATCCTGAACCCAGCCACCGCGAGTTTGGCGCGCTCGCATTCGTATGGGGCACGGTGGCGACTTCGGTATTGGCCATGCTGTTGGCCGTCCCGTTCGGAGTGGCCACCGCGGCATACTTATCCGAAATGGCACCGCCCTGGCTGCGCAAACTTGGCGCGTTTCTCGTCGAAATGCTCGCGGCCATTCCAAGCGTTGTGTACGGCTTCTGGGGCTTGTTCGTCCTCGCGCCAGCCGTGCAATATGTATTCACCGCGATGGGTGGCCCCAATCAGGGCGGCGTCGGCATCGTTTCCGCCAGCTTGATCCTGGCAGTCATGATCGTGCCGTACATCGCGGCCGTGTCCTTCGATGTTTGCCGCTCGGTGCCTCGGTCGCAGCGCGAAGCGGCGTTTGCATTGGGAGCCAGCAAGTGGCAGGTGATTTGGACTGCTGTCCTACCCTATGCCCGGCCCGGTATCATCGGCGGCTGTTTCATCGCATTGGGCCGGGCGCTCGGCGAAACTATGGCCGTGACCATGCTCATCGGCAATCGGCCGGACATCATTTTGTCGCCCTTCGCGATGGGCAACTCCATCGCCAGCGTCATCGCCAATGAGTTCACGGAAGCCACATACGACTTGTACTTATCGGCATTAACCGAATTGGCCCTGTTGTTGTTACTGGTCAGCATTGTGGTCAACTCCATCGCCCGCATTCTGCTTCGTCGCGTGAAATCTAAACGCCATAAGAAGTCCTGGTTCAGCCACATTCCGCGATTGCCCGGTGCTGTCGGCCTCGGTTCGGGTGGCGTCGCCAGCCGGGTTATGCCGTGGATGTTGTGCGCTTGTTTTGTGCTGACGACCGTGCCATTGTTTCTGATTCTGGGTTACTTGATCTACCGCGGGGCCGGCTCGCTCAGTTGGCAATTCTTTGTGAACCTCCCCGCGCCCGTCGGCGAGACCGGTGGCGGCTTTGCCAACGCCATCGTCGGCAGTCTCACCATGATCGGCATCGCCACCGCGCTGGCCGTGCCGATCGGCTTGCTGGCCGCGATCTATCTCGTCGAGTTTCGCACCAAGAAGAACCGGCTCGGCCAAACCGTGCGCTTTATCGGTGAACTATTAGGTGGCGTGCCATCGATTGTGATCGGCATCTTTATCTACGTGATTGTCGTGAAGCCATTGCATCAGTTCTCCGGGTGGGCCGGCGGGATGGCCTTGGGAATCATGATGTTGCCAATTGTCATGCGCGCGACGGAGGAAGCGCTGAAGCTGGTGCCCGATCAAATTCGACATGCCAGTTATGCCCTGGGCGCGTGCCAGTATCAAACGATCCTTCGAATCGCGTTGCCAGCCGCTTTCCCCGCGATCGTGACGGCAGTGTTCCTCGGCATTGCCCGAGTCGCCGGCGAAACCGCACCGCTGTTACTCACCGCATCCAGTAATCAATTCTGGCCGCAATCGATCAACGACCCCACACCATCGTTGCCGGCTTTTATTTACAACTACGCCGTCAGCCCCTACGACGACTGGCACCGCCAAGCCTGGGCCGCCGCCCTGGTGCTGCTGGCCGCCATCATGCTCCTGAACTTCGGCGTCCGCGCCATCGCCGGCAAACGCGTGGTGCTGGCCAGCAGCGCGGAGTGATGGCACACGGCTACGTAGCGGAATGCCGCTGACAGATGGTCCGCCGCTCGCATTTCGTAGCGGCATTCGCCAGCATGCCGCCGACCAGCGCCAGGCCACTCGCCGTGTTTTGGCTACGAAAAAGTAGCGGCATTCGCCAGAATGACGCCGACCAGCGATTGGCCACTCGCCGTATTCTGGCGAATACGGCTACTTCGGGCCAACGCGGCTACTTCTTTTCGCACGCTTTCTCTACCGACTTCTTCTCCGCCGTCTTTGCCTCCAACTCCGCGATCAACTTCTTGAAATCTTCGCGCTCGCGCAGCGGGTCGAGTTCGGTGTTATTTTTCATGGGCTCGACATTCATGACGAGCCGCCACTTAGACGAGCCGCCGGGTTTATCCCGGCGGGAGTCGCTGCAATTGGCCAGCAACCCTCACCCGCCGGGGTAAACCCGGCGGCTCGTTATTGTTTCTTCTCGCCCGACTTCTCCGCCGCCGCCTTCGCCTCTAACTCCGCGATCAGCTTCTTGAAGTCCTCGCGGTCGCGCAGCGAGTCGAGATCGGTGTCCTTCTTCATGTGGGCGACATTCTTGAAGCCGGCGGCGACGGCTTGCTGAAGCCAGTCCATGGCCAAGTCCGCTTGTTTGCCGCGGTTTTCGGCCTTGTCGATCATCAGCGCGTGCAAGCAGGCAATGCTGTAAACGGTGTTTGCCGTAAGAGGATGATTCGCGCCGAGCTTGGCCTTTTGCAGCTTGAGCGCCTCCTCGTACAACGCCAACGCTTCCGGGAGCCGGTCGAGGGCGACGTAGCTTTCGGCGAGATTGTTGATGCAGATCAAGGTGAACTGGTGATTGGGGATCTTGACTTTCAAGATCGCTAACGTCTCTTCATAGAGATTGGTGGCCTCGGCGAGCCGGCCGAGGGCTTTGTAGCTGCTGGCAAGGTTCACTATGCTGCCTAGCGTGTCGGGGTGGTCGGGGCCGAGCTTGGCTTTGCGCAGGCGGAGCGTCTCTCCGAACAGCCCCAGCGCCTCCGGATGCCGGCCGAGGGTGTAGTAGCTTGTGGCGAGGCTACTCATGCTTTTGAGTGTGTCAGGGTGGTCGGGGCCGAGCTTGGCTTTGCGCAGCGGAAGCATCTCCTCACGCAGTGCCAGCGCCTGCGGGAGCCGGCCGACGGCCTCATAACTGTCAGCGAGGTTGTACATGCTCCGGAGCGTTTCGGGGTGGTCGGGTCCGAGCTTGGCCTTCTGTAGTTTGACCGTCCCTTCGCGTAGTGCCAGCGCATCCGGGTGCCGGCCGAGGGCGGCGTAGCTGCTGGCCAGGTTGCCCATGCTTACTAGCGTTTCGGGGTGGTCGCGGCCGAGCTTGGCGGTGAATAGCTTGAGCGTCTCCTCGCGCAGCGCCAGCGCCTCCGCGTACCGTCCGAGTTCGAGGTAACTGGCAGCGAGGTTGTTCATGCTACGGAGCGTGTCGGGGTGGTCGGGGCCGAGCTTGGCGATAAAGATGTCGCGGGTGCGGCGAAATTGTTGTTCGGCGACATCGGTTATGCCCAGATAAAAGAATGACTTTCCCAAAGTCATGCGCAGGCGGGCCTCGATCAGCGGCTGATCGGTGAAGCTCTTCTCCACGAACGGCAACGCGGCCGTGATAGCATTGGCCAGCTTCACGTCGTAGCCAAGGCCGCCTTCCTGTGTCTCGGGCCGGGCGGCGGCGAAGACTTTGGTCTCGACGAATTCGAGCACCGCCTTGGTTTCGGCTTCACGCGCCTGGGCTTCTTCCTTTGCCACGCGTTCGCCCTCGGCACGCTGCGTTTCACGTTCCCGCGCTTGCTCGGCCCGCACCAACCCCCACCCCGTGCCGATGATCCCTCCAATTAAGGCCAACCCGACGAGCGACGCCGCGATCACCGGGCCTTTGTGCTTGCGCAGAAACTTCTTCATCCGGTAGCCCGCGCTTGGCGGATGCGCATTCACCGGCTCACCAGCCAAGTAGCGATTGATGTCGGCAGCGAACCCGTTGGCCGTTTCGTACCTCCGGGCGCGATCTTTCTCCAGCGCCTTCATCACGATCCAGTCGAGTTCGTTGCGGAGAATGCCCGTCAGCTTCTTCGGCTCGGTGCCACGATTGGCCGACAAACTCGGTAAAGCCTCGGCAGTGCTGAGTTTCGTGCTCGGCCGCGGCGGTTCTTCTTCGCGGATCACCCGGAGCATTTCCAGCATTCCCGCTTTCTCGAGTTCCTTCTGTTGGAACGGCGGGCTGCCGGTGAGCAGTTCATAAAGGAGCACGCCCAGTGAATACACGTCTGATCGGGTATCGATGTCCAAGTTGTTGAGGCTAGCCTGCTCAGGCGACATGTATTGCGGCGTACCAACCACGCCGCCAAATTGGGTCGCCATTGACGCATCGGTCAGCGATACGCCGGTGGCCTTCGCTAACCCGAAGTCGATCACCTTTGGCACCGGTTTGTCGTCGTAAGGTGCGATCAACACATTCGATGGTTTGATGTCGCGGTGGATGATGCCCTTCTGATGCGCGTGCTGAATGGCCTGACACACCGGCACGAACAATTCGAGGCGTTGCCGCGGAGTGAGCTTGTGATCGTCGCAGTATTTGGTGATGGGCACGCCTTTGACAAGTTCCATAACGAAAAAAGGGCGGCCAACTGAGCCCGCCGCGCAAGCAAGGCGTCCGACCGCTTCCCTTGCTTGCGCGTCGGGCTCAGATCCAACGACCCCGCCATCGAGCACCTTGGCAATGTTCGGATGGTCCATCACGGCGAGCGCCTGCCGCTCGGCTTCGAAGCGAGCGATGACTTGTTTCGAATCCATTCCGGCTTTGATGAGTTTGAGCGCGACACGCCGACGTACCGGCTCAGATTGCTCCGCGAGCCAGACGCTGCCCATGCCGCCTTCGCCAATCGGCTCCACAAGCTTGTACTTGCCAGCGATGACGACGCCAGCTGACTCGTTTCGCGCGGCATACGACCCTGTACGATTTATCGGTGAATCCATGGTCAGGTTTGACCTGGCATCGGCCTGGAGCAACGCTTCAATGCGGGCACGCAGCCCGGCATCACCGGCGCATTCCCGGTCGAGCAAAGCCGCTCGCTCCGCATCAGACGCATTCAAGGCCAAATCAAACAGATGTTCTTCAGTCATGGCGATAGCCCTCTCCTACCCACACTAGCGAGAAAAGGACCGTGGGAGCATCACTCAAGCGCAGAAAAACACCGAATTCGTTCGGCAACCGAAACCTAAGGGCTGTCAGTCGTTCGGACCGAAGATTATTGGCGCGTCGGTCCAATTTGAATTCTCGCAACCGACCTATTGCTTTCTCAATCCGAATAGTGTACACTTGTATCTGCATCGGCGCGACACGCCGATGCACTACGGTGTTTTCGCCAGACTTGGTACCAGGATGGCGGGAACATCGATCGCGCGAATGCATGGGCCGATGCGCCGCGCGATAGGTTCTGTTTCCGCTCCCTGTTGGGAAGTTAGCGGTGGGTGAAGCGCTTAAACCCTCCCCTAGCCCCTCCCTGCGAGGGAGGGGAAGTAGAAACGATCGGCCTTGAAACGGGTTGAAAGGCGATGCGACGGGATGTGTCGATCCGGCGAAAATGTCGCGGAACGATGAACTCACTGGACGCTGCTCTCGCCATGCGACAAATCGGGCTGACGCTTCG
>JANLTA010000123.1:0-8443 GCA_031362705.1 Gemmataceae bacterium
CCGTTGTCGGCGGCCCTCGTAGCCGACGCGCTCGCCGTCGAGGACCGACCGCACTTCCAGTTCGTACCGATGCGACATGGCTAGCGCCTCGTCGATCTTGAGGAGCGTCACCCGTTGTTTCGTGTAAAGCGTCATGTCTGAACCCTCATCGAATCGCCCGGCCTGACGTAGGCCGGACAAGTGGCCGGGGGGACTGCGACCCCCCGCGATTGCGCAACGGCCGGGGGAATCACAAGCCGCAAGCCGCGCGGCAGAGTTCTTCGTGGTCAAGGTGGAACCGGTCAGGAGTGAATCCGGCCTTCAGCGCCGCGTGGCACTCGTCGCAATAGACCGGGGTAGCCGGCCTTTGCCGTCCAAAGAACCCATTAGGCGACTTGCAGCGCCAGCAAGCGCCATCGGGCCGGCCGGGGTCTAGCTTCCGGTCGAGCGCGGCAATGAAGTCGGCCGCGCCCTTAACCCCGCGCCGCCACCAGCAACCGGCCGATGGTGACCATCGAAAGCCCACGCCCTTTGCGCCCGAATGGCGTCGTCAGTTTTGGCGGGAAACGTGATTCGGGTATCGGGGCCAATGGCATATCCAAATTGAGTCATGGTCCAATCCTCAGGAGAGTGAAGAGAAATGTGCCGGCCCACATTGAGCCGGCGCGGTCGGGTCAGGCTTGAATCGGGTCGGTTTGGGAAACGTGGAAAACGGTCGCCACCCAGGGCCGGCGATAGCCGGTCATGCGCTTGCCGTCGGTATCGGCGGTTACGTCGGTGTCGGCCTTGCCCTTCACGACAACGAACGTGGCAACCTTGACGCCGTGTTCTCCGCGCCGCACTTGGCGGCCAAGCGCCCGCCATGCGTGATATGTGAAGACGTTTTCGCGCGGGCGGATGTCGGCTTCCTGTATTCCGCGTTCGGCGAATCCGCTAATGATTGCCGGCCAGTTGGAAAGTGATTGGCCGGTTGCGGCGCGGGTGAGCGCCTCTTGTTGGATTTCGTTTCGTGATGCGCGCATAGCTTCTCCTCAGAAAAAACAGGGGTTGAAGAAACAGGTAAGTGGGCTGCAGGAACGCCCGCGCTGAACGCGCGGGCGCTAGGTCACTCGTCGTGGTCAGCGTCGGTCAGGTATCCGGCCTCCGCCGCTTGATAGAGTGAGCGGCAATTGTTCTTATTCGACTTGAGGAATGACTCCGCGCGCTTGACGTAGTGCGCGTCGGTCATGCCATTGAGTAGGCCGACCGCGCGGCAATTGCGCACGACGACTTCGGCGAACGGTCGGCACAAGTCGCGCCGGCTCAAATCAAGGCGCAAACAGCGAGACAACAACGGCAGAGTATCGTCGAACTCGTCCCATAGTTTGTCTTGCCCTTCGGACGTCGTCGTGAAGACAACGGCAACGTGGCGCGGTATAGCCTCAAGAGTCGTGAGCAAACGGGATATGACCGCGCGGCGCAGGAGATGCGCCTCATTGAACAGATACGCGCGGCCGTTCGGTTCGCCCGCTTTAGCCAGCGCGGTTTGCGACCATGTCAATTCCATGTCGCGCACGTCCGCCAAGGATCCGTCTTGCGCGTTGACTTCGTTCGTTGCCAATTCGCCAGCAACTTCACGCGCAATGAGTCGAGCTATCGTCGTCTTGCCGCTTCCGGATGAACCGGACAACATGTAGGCGCGGCCGCCTAGTCCGCGCTTGGCCAAGGCTTGAATGCGATTGATCGTCTTGTCTTGTCCGACGATGTCGCTCCAAGCGCTTGGCCGAAATTGTTCCGCCAATTGTGTCATTGTTTTCCCCTTGTTTTGCCGCTGTGTTCGACGTTTTGTTCGCCGCAGCGGGACGCGATATGCGTCTATACAAGAGGCATGATGTCAACTGATCGGGGGAATTTGAGCCGGACCCCCCGGGGTTCGCAGTGGTTCCATAGCGGTACATATCCCCGCTTCACCGATGCGAGACATTCAGACTCACAAAAAAGCGACGAAGCCACATCCTGTTCGACTTCGCACCGTCACGGTAGAATCGTATGAACCGACCAACGCGAAACAAAAAGAAGGTAAGGCTGCCGCACGTTCGCACACGGACAATGATTGATGCGGAGCCTGACAGTCTATGCCCCGAATCTTCGACAACATTGATCAGAGTCTGCTTCCTGCTTTGCGGGAAACTCTCGCCGTTTCAAATCGCGCCGACTTTTGCGTGGGCTACTTCAATCTTCGCGGATGGAAGCAGATTGATGATCTCATCGAGCGATTCGGCGGACTAAACGCCGACAAGTGTCGATTGCTAATTGGAATGCAACCGTCGGTCGATGAGGAGTTACGCGCAGCCCTAGCAGGCAAAGAAGACTTTTCAGCAGTCGACCAAGCAACGGCCATGCTGATCAAACGAAATCTAGCGAGCCAGTTTAAGACGCAGTTGACGATGGGTCGGCCGACCGACACCGACCAGGCCGGCTTGCGACGCCTCGCTCAACAGTTGCGAGACGGAAAGGTTGCCGTCAAAGTTTTCACCCGGCACCTTTTGCACGCCAAGCTCTATTTGATGTTTCGGCCCGATCCGATTACGCCGCGGGTCGGCTATCTCGGCAGCAGCAACCTCACGATGGCCGGCCTTTCTCGCCAAGGTGAGCTAAACGTTGACGTAGTCGATCAAGATGCTTGCGAAAAGTTGGCGCAGTGGTTCATCGACCGTTGGGAGGACCGGTGGAGCATCGACATTTCCGAGGAGTTGGCGAAGATCATCGAATCGAGTTGGGCCGGCGACCAGCCGTTGCCCTACTACATTTATCTCAAGATTGCCTTCCATTTGTCGGAAGAAGCCCGCGACAGCCAGAAACAATTCAAGATTCCAATTGAGTTCAAGGACAAGTTGTTTCAGTTTCAAGAAGAAGCGGTGCGAACGGCGGCGGGACACATCAACCGTCGCAGCGGAGTGCTGCTAGGCGACGTGGTGGGTCTCGGAAAAACTTTAATGGCGACCGCCGTTGCCAAAATCTACCAATCGGATCACCACCAGGCGGCCTTGATTATTTGCCCAAAGAACCTCGTGCCGATGTGGGAGCATCACCGCGAAGAATATCGCCTCGACGGCAAAGTGCTTTCGCTGAGTATGGTTTCCAAAGTGTTACCGAATCTACGCGGATACCAGCTCGTTATCATCGACGAGAGCCACAATCTGCGAAATCGCGAAGGCAGCCGATATCAAATCCTGATTGATTACATCCGAAGGTCGAGTTCGCGGGTCATGCTGCTTTCGGCCACGCCGTACAACAAAGTCTACACCGATCTCGGCAATCAATTGCGGCTGTTCCTCGACCCGGACCGGGATATTGGCGTTCGACCGGAATTGTTAATCAGAGCCGCTGGCGGCGAGCAAGCGTTTCAACAACGATTTCAGCGTCCGACCCGCTGCCTCGGCGCATTTGAGAAGAGCGAATTTCCCGACGATTGGCGCGATCTGATGAAATTGTTCACGGTTCGTCGTACACGGGGCTACATTCAAGAGCATTACGGCAAAACCGATCCCGTTACGCATCGGCGGTTCTTGGCGTTCCCCGATGGTCGGAAATATCATTTCCCGGATCGAATACCCATCACAATGCAGTTCCCGATTGACGAATCCGACCCGACGGACCAATACGCCGCTTTATACTCGCGGCGGGTAGTGGACGTGATCGACCATTTGGACTTGCCGCGATACGGACTTGGCAACTATGTCGAGCCGCAACCCCGCGTACAACCTACGCCGGCCGAGCAATCGGTTCTTGACGATTTGTCACGCGCCGGTTCTCGACTCAAGGGGTTTTGCCGGACCAACCTTTTCAAGCGATTGGAAAGTAGCGGGTCATCGTTTTTGCAGTCGATAACACGGCACGTCGTGCGCAATTTCGTCACGCTGACTGCGCTGGAAGAAGGCCTGCCGGTTCCCATTGGCACGCAAGACGCGGCCCTATTGGATGACAGTGTGACGGATAGCGACGGTGAACTTTTTGCCGACCCAGATGTTGACGAATCGGAAACTGCCGCGATGCCCATCAACGTCGCCGACGAAGGTGATTTGCGCGCCCGCGCTCGGTCCATTTATGAACAGTTCGCGGGACCGTGGAAAAAACGATTCAAGTGGCTACCCGCGGCGTTGTTCACGCCGCAACTCTCGTCGCACTTGCGCGATGACGCCGGTGCACTCAGGCGAATTTTGGAAGACTCCGGCTCCTGGAATCCTCAGCGCGATAGAAAACTTGACACGTTGCTCGATCTGATTCGCAATACGCCTCCCCCGGCCAAAGTCCTGGTCTTCACTCAGTTCTCCGATACAGCCGTCTATCTTGCCGAGCAACTCAAAGCAAGGGGCGTGGATCGCATTGCCGCCGTGACAGGCGGTTCTGCGAATCCAACCCAATTGGCAAAGCGATTCAGCCCGATGAGCAATGAAGCACACGTTGCTCCTGCCGATATTCTCAACGTGCTAATCGCGACGGACGTGCTCAGCGAGGGCCAAAACCTGCAAGACTGCGCCTGCGTGGTCAACTTCGATCTTCCGTGGGCAATCATCCGATTGATCCAAAGAGCCGGCCGTGTCGATCGAATCGGCCAGTCGGCGACACAGATTCGTTGCTGCACGTTTTTGCCGGCCGACGGTGTCGAACGCATCATTTGTTTGCGGGCGCGAGTGCGGCAACGGCTCCGCGAAAACGCCGAAGTCATCGGCTCGGACGAGGCGTTTTTTGAAGATCAGCCAATGGATGCAACGTTCCGGGACTTGTTCAATCAAACGCCGGGCATTTTGGATGGGAAAGAGGATACCGAGGTTGACTTAGGATCGATGGCGCTCGGTGTGTGGAATGAGGCGAACAAGAACGACGCCAAGCTGGTTCGGGCGATCATGGACCTACCCAATGTAGTGTTTTCCACGAAATCCCATCGCTCAGAATTGGGCAGTAGTCCCGCAGGAGTGCTGGCATATGTAAAGACTGCGCAGGGCTACGACGCCTTAGCCTGGGTCGATGCGGCCGGCGAACTCGTCTCCGAATCGAAGCGCGCCGTTTTTGAGGCCGCCGCCTGCAAGCCGGATACGCCGACGCTGCCGCAACGACCTGACCACCATACCTTGGTAAGTCGCGCTATCGATCTCGTTGATCGCGAAGAAAAGCACATCGGCGGAGCACTTGGGCCGCCAAGCTCGCCGCGGGCACGAACTTACAATCGGCTACGTGAGTTCGACCTGCAAACACGTGGCACTCTGATGGAGGTGCCTAACCTGAGCGCCGCCATCGAACAAATCCTAAAATACCCGCTTCACGAGACGGCCCACGAAGCACTACGTAGGCAGCTGTCCCTGGACATCCCTGACGAAGCGTTGGCCGCCATCGTGGTCCGCCGGCACACCGAGGGGCGGCTGTGCCACGTCGAGGAATCGACCGGCGGCGATACCAGAATCATCTGTTCAATGGGGTTGGTTGCCGAGTAACCACGGAAAATGAATCTCAATTCCGCTCAGGCCCGCGACTTGCTTCAGCGCTTCGAGTTCTCGAAGTTGTTTATTGACGTGTTGGGCTGGGATCGACCGGGAGGCGGGCTTGCCATCACCGTCGAAGGCCGATCCTATGCGCTTCATGCAATCGCACAAAAACGCGGCGTCCAGGTCTTTGAGTGCGCATCCGATTCTGGAATGCCGGACTACTCGACCCGACGCAAGATTGACCGGCAGGTCGCCAAGTCGGCGGCGGAACGGCTCGTCATCTTTCGAGACTCCGCAAGATTGCAGCAAGTCTGGCAATGGGTTGCTCGCACGCATGGGCAACCCGACCGTTGCCGTGAACATCACTACCACGCTAGTTCACACGCCGGCGACGCGCTTCTCCAAAAACTGTCGGCGATCAATATCCCTGTCGGCGAAGAAGAATCGCTGGACTTGACGGGCACGCTGCACAAGCTGCATGATGCCTTTGACCGTGACCGCGTCACAAAAAAGTTCTACGAGCGGTTCAAGTCCGAACATGCGGCCTTTCTCAAGTTCATCCGCGGCATTGGCGACACGGCCGACCGCGAATGGTACGCCTCGCTTATGCTGAATCGCATGATGTTCGTTTACTTCATTCAGAAGAAGGGTTTTCTTGACGGCGACGCGGATTACCTGCGCAATCGACTCGACGCCGTGCGCGGCCAGAAGGGCAAGGGTCAGTTTCTCACGTTCTATCGTTACTTCCTGCTCAAGCTCTTTCACGAAGGCTTCGGTAAACAGCCACAGTACCGCGAACTCGACCAGCAACTGACCGCCCTCATCGGATATGTGCCGTATCTGAATGGGGGCTTGTTCGACGTGCATAAGTTGGAGGACGACTACCCGGAGATTGACGTACCCGACGAAGCATTCGCCCAGCTGTTCGACTTCTTCGATCAGTACGACTGGCACCTTGACACCCGGCCGTTGCGCAATGACAAAGAAATCAACCCGGACGTGCTCGGCTACATCTTTGAGAAGTACATCAATCAGAAGGAAAAGAGCGCATACTACACCAAGGAAGACATCACCGAGTACATCGGCAAAAACACCATTTTGCCCTGGGTGCTGGATGCGGCCGCCCAGGAATGCAGTGTCGCATTTGAGAATGGTTCCGCTCTGTGGCGGCTTCTGAGCGCCGACCCCGACCGATATGTTTATCCGGCAATGCGCCGCGGCGTGATCGACGCCGAAGGCCAGGTCATTCCACTGCCGGCCGAAATCGAAGCCGGGGTCGCGGATGTCGGCCAGCGCGGCGGTTGGAACAAGCCCGCGCCGCTGCCGTTTGGTTTACCCACAGAAACTTGGCGTGAATACGTCGCCCGCCGACAACGCTGCCTTGATTTGCGCGACCGGCTCCGACGCGGCGAGGTTCATGCCGTCAACGACTTTATCACTCTCAATCTCGACATTCGCCGCTTTGTCACTGACGCCATCATCGAATGCGAAGGCTCGGATTTGCTCTTGGCCCTGTGGAAATCGCTGCGCCGGGTGACGGTCCTCGATCCGACCTGCGGCTCGGGCGCGTTTCTTTTTGCCGCACTGAATATCTTGGAACCACTCTATCAGGCCTGCCTGGAGCGCATGCAATCATTCGTGGACGATATGGCCACGGCCAAACGGCCGGGCCGCGCCGACAAGTTCAAGGAGTTCCGCGCGATCCTCGCGGACGCCGCCACCCACACCAACCTCGATTACTTCATTCTCAAGTCGATTGTCGTCAACAACCTCTTCGGCGTGGACATCATGGAAGAGGCGGTGGAAATCTGCAAGCTCCGCCTGTTCCTCAAGCTCGTGGCCCAAATCGAAACGGCGGATCAACTGGAGCCGCTGCCCGACATCGACTTCAACATCCGGGCCGGCAACACGCTGGTTGGCTACACGAAAGTGGCCGACGTGCAAAGGTCGCTCGCCGGCAACCTGGGCTTCCAGAAAACTGAGGTCAACGAAATTGTCAAAGAAGCCGAGAACATCGACCGCCTCTTCCGCGGCTTCCAGCAAATGCAGAGCGAGCACGAACTTAACGCCGTCGCCCTGTCAGCGCTCAAACGCGACCTGCGCAACCGCCTCGGCCACCTGACCGACCAATTCGATCATCACCTCTATGGCGACTATCACGCCGGCAAGTTCAAGGAAAAGGAATTTGCGGCGTGGAAGAAAAGTCATCAACCGTTTCATTGGTTTGCCGAGTTTTACGGGATTATGAACGCCGGCGGCTTTGATGTCCTGATCGGTAATCCGCCTTGGAAAGAGATCGCAACTCTCAAATCGGAGTATCGTATTCACGGCTACATCACTGAGTCGTGCGGCAATCTGCACTGCGTTTGCACCGAACGTGCCATCAATCTCCGCAACAACCCCGGCCATCTTAGTTTCATTGTGCAATTGCCACTCACAAGCTCATCGCGGATGCAATCCGCGCGAACGCTGTTGGTTAACAATAGCAGCAGTCTTTTCGTTATTCCCTTTGATGACAGACCGGGGAAGCTATTCGACGGTTTGGAACATTGTCGTAGCGTCATTTTTCTGTCTGGCGACCAGTCAAACGGCGCTCATCGACTCTTCACAACGCGCTATCAACGCTGGCCGACGGAAGCGCGAGCCGAGTTGTTTGCGGGGATTGAATACGCGGATGCTGCGCACGTGCAGTTGCTTCCGGGGTTGTTCCCAAAATACGCAACTCCCGCTGAAGTGAGTGCCTTTGCCAAAGTTAAAAGCAAATCACGATCCCGAATCGGGTCGTTGACAAGTCAACATGCCACGAAGCACTTCATCTTCTATCAGGAGGCAACGCAATACTGGGTAAAGGCGACGCTGGGGTTGCCATACTACGCGAAAGACGGCATTGTTGGACCGCCGGCGCATGGGCGTTATTTGTATTTCAACGATGCAACAGCCAGCAGTGCTGCTTGCGCCGTCCTCAATAGCTCACTGTTCTATGCCTACTTCATCGCAAACGG
>JANLTA010000148.1:0-3770 GCA_031362705.1 Gemmataceae bacterium
GTTACTCGACTGTAAAGCAGACTCTCTTTGCTTTGCCCCGGAGCGACAAGCGGTCCAGTGTCGCCGCCCCGGAGCGCGTCAACTTTTTGGTCGAGCCGCAACCCGCCTCGCTGCTTGTCTGGCCCGTGGCAAGAATGACAATGCGCGGCAAGAATTGGTCGAATATCGCGCTCAAAATCAGTCGCCGGAGCCGCGCCGACTGCGATATTCCACACGGCAACCGCGAACACTAAGACGATGTGATGACGGTGATTAACAGAGTTGACCAAGTTCATGCACCTGCCTGATTGGAGCTGCCAACGCCATCATGAACC
Source organism: Gemmataceae bacterium (assembly GCA_031362705.1). Classification (GTDB taxonomy): domain Bacteria; phylum Planctomycetota; class Planctomycetia; order Gemmatales; family Gemmataceae; genus JAIBBI01. The sequence continues at coordinate 315 of JANLTA010000148.1, forward strand.
AAATGGAGCGACCACAAAGTGAAGCACCTGCGGCTTTGCGGCCTCGCGGATCTTCGTATCGGCTTCCTCAACCTTCTTAGTCAGGTCGGCCAAGTCTACTTTCAGGCTGGCCGGCGCATCAGCGGCATGCGCCTTTTGCGAAAGCGTACGCCAGTTACCGACGATTTGCTCTTTCGCGGTAACCGCAGCCAAAATCGCCCGGCCTTGGACGACAAGTGGATTCACCGCTGCATTCGGTTCCGAAGGCAGAGCGGTGAGGTTGATGCCCGCTGTCAAATCCTGAGCGGTCACTCGTCCACTGGCGACGCCGTTAATTCGAACTTGATAGTCTTCGGCTTTCAGTCCCGTGACTTTGAGCGTGTATTGATTTAACTCCCTGATTTCAGGTGCCAGCGGGAGCACGGCCCTCGCATTGTCGGCAATCGGAAACGGCGACGACTCGTCCAGACGGTCGAAGGACAACGTACCATCCTTGGCCGTCACGCCCGTGATGGCACACCCTTTGGCATCGACCGTTCCGCTGATATCTATCGTCGCGCTGCTGACAAAGCCATCCGCGCCGAGCGCTTTCAGCAGTGCCGCTGCCATCATCAGTTGGCCCGGTGGGCCGGGATGAACCGGATCCCCTTGCATTGATATCGGTTTGATCGGTGCCTTCTCTTGTGCGATCAAGAACGCTCGCAAGTGGTCGACGCCCGTCAGCGTATCGTCCGCGGCCAATTGTTTCACCGACGCTAGTGTGTTGACGAGATTCTCACTTGGTTTGTTGTGGCCCCAAACATCGATCAGAGCATGAAACTGATCGGCATAGAGGATTTGCTCCTTATCGCAGAACGTTTTCAAGGCGGTCGCATACTCGTCCAGTCGTTGGTTGCGCCCCGCCAGTTTGGCCAGGGTCGTTCCGTCGTTGACAGGGCTAGCCGATAAAATCACGGGGCGAGCACCGGCAGCACGAATGCGGGTGACCATCGTGCCCATGTTGGCGACGAACTTGTCGGTCGCGGTCCCGCCGCTATCGTTCATGCCCAATTCAACCGATACGATTGTGGGCTTCCAGGCCGCGATGTCATAGTCGAATCGGGCCAGCGTCGTTGGGATCGTGTGGCCGCCGACGCCGGAGTTGCGAAAGGCAAATCGGAGTTTCGGATAACGGGCGTAGCAAAACGCCTCAATGTAGTTGGAGTGCAGATGTTGGGCCGTGATGCTGTCGCCAGCCATCACCCAAATGTCGCCGTCACGAAGCGGGAAAGTGTCCGCAGGTGGTGCCGCGACAACCGGACCGGCGAGGATACCGATCGCCATGACGGCGATGGCATGAATGTGTCGCATGAGCTTTCTCGCAAATCGTCTTGACGAAGCCGTTGCAGGGCAATCAGTGAACGCAATCCGATGTTCCACCGAAGTGGATTCTCGCAATCTGGCTATGACATGACCAGTAATTGTTGAGGTCGCGTCATCACTTCACCCTTCGAATGTCGGCGGTATCCACCGCCCGGCGGAACTGCTTATCGATCTGATTCGGCGTGAGATGCAACTGAACGGCGAGGGGCTTCAAGGACTGGATTCCTTCCAAGGCGGGCGACCTTTCCTCGCTTATTCTTATCTATCGAGGCAAGGCGGTATGATAGGTCATTTCGCCGGCTTGACCGCAGTGATCTCGCGGATGCGCTTAGCCAACACCTCACCGTGGAGATTGATACCGCGTACGATCCCTACGCTGTCGATCAGGATCGTGCCATAACCGTCGGCGTTAAACGTGCGGTTCATTTCGCCCCAGCCGCCGCTCACCCATACGTTTGGCCAATCGATGTTGAGTTTCGTAAAGATCCTCTTCCCCTGCGGCTCATACTGCTCTTTCTTGGTGCAATACTCCGGGTCCACGCTCAGCAGCAATACGGCCAGTTTGTCCGACCCGACTTCCTTCTGAACCCTCTGAACCAGAGGGAATTCCTCAATGCAAACGTGTCACGTCGTACTCCAAATGTCGAGCAGGAAGGATTGTCCTTTGTAGTCAGCAAGTGAGATTTTTTTTCCGTCCGAAGTCTCGAAGGCGAAAGGCGGGCACTTCCGGCCCAGCACAGCGCCACGCAATGGCGCGGTCGATGGCTTGAGGACAATCGTGCCGCCGTCCGCGGCGATATCGAGTACGTCAAACATGCGGTCGCCGATTCGTAGCGGTAGATTGGCGAACCAGTTTTGATTCGCGGTCAGTTTTTCGTCGCCTTTTGGGGCGACTGTGATCGCGGTACTGGTGTTTTCAAAGGCACCGTCATTTGGACCGGTGTTCTTAATGGTGCAGGTTTTGGCGCGCGGAAGGAAAAGAGCGAAGGTCTGCTCATCGACGGTGTGCTCGCCACGTTTGAGTTTTTCGCCGCCACCGCTACCGCCGAAAATCGCCGCCAAGAGACCGCCGGTCACCGATCCGGGGCGAGTAACGGTCGTTTCAGTCAGCGTGATGGTGATCGCGTCGGCCGGCGGGTCGACGGAATGGCTGGCTCCGGTGGTGAATAGGCTCAGAAGCAGGAGCAGACTCCAGCGACTTCGCATTGTTATGACTCCAATTCGGCAAGGTAGGCGGCAGCGGGGCAGCTAGTTCAACGTAACCACACTGGTATGATACGCCGTTTACCCCGGCATAATGCAGCGCATCGGCCGAAGCGACCGCATGCAGGGCGACGATGCCTGGCGTCTGGGCCAGCTACTCGCCCGGCCCGACGTGGCGCCCCATTTTGAGCGTCGGTATCACAATTCTCCACCGGCAATCGCTTCGAGCTCCTCAACCAATGGCATTTGCGCCGGCTTGATCTTCGGCCTCGCCGCAGCCACATCGAAGAAGTCGGCTCGGTCCATCTCAGGGAATTCCATCTGTCGTCCCGACTTTGGTGGCCACACCATAGTGAAAGTGTTGCTGGTCATTGCGCTCGGATCGCAGTCGCCCTTGAACGCCCAGGCATGGACGATCTTGCCTCCCTTTTGCTGGATCGGTGTCAATGCAACGAACGGAACAGTTGGCGTTACACCGGTTTCCTCCTTGAACTCCCTCTTGGCGGCTGCAAGCAAGTCCTCGCCCGATTCGATCTCGCCCTTCGGTATCGTCCAAGCCCCATCATCCTTGTTGCGAAACAATGGACCACCCGGATGGGCAAGCAGCACCTGCAACTTGCCATCCTGGAAGCGGTACATCAACAGCCCGGCACTGATTCGGGGCATTCGAGAGACTCGCAACTAGTTCTTCGGTGCCGACACGAAACGCCGTTCACGTTGTCCAGGTGGCGGCTGCCAAATCGGACTTACGCCAGGAGGCAGCGGATCGGCTCGGACGAAAACACTTTGCGGTGCCGTTTTGAAATACAGCCCGAGAGCAGGGCATAGCCAACCTGTCATCGCCTCACCAGCCACTATTGCTTGATACCAATTACCGGCCAGTGGTGATGCGGTGCCATCTTGATCGGTTAC
>JANLTA010000214.1:0-1634 GCA_031362705.1 Gemmataceae bacterium
ACGATCAGCTCGGCGCCGGCGGTGATAGTGACATTCAGTTATTGTCGTCAGGGAAGTTTGTGCTGTTCAATTCGCAGGCCGATGATCCAAGTGGCACGCCGGGCGACGGCAATAACGAAGGCGCTGTCATCCTGGCCGATCTGACCGGTGCAGAGCTTGGCCGGTTCTATGGTCAGACGGATAACGAAGCATTGGGTAATTCGGCGTTTGTCATCGAGCGCGGTAACGGGAATTACTTCGTGCAGTCGAACGCCGCCGGCGTGAATAACGAAGGCACCCTCTATCTCGCAAGCGGCACCACCGGTACGCGTATCGGGCAGGCCAATGGCACCGCACCTTCTGAGTTCTTTGGCGACGTTTTTGATTCGTTCTCATTAGCCAACGATATTCTTGTGTTTAGCCAAACCTCCAATATCGGCGGTGCGGCAAATGGCGGCACCATCGTGCAAGTCGCGGATGTCGATCTAGGGAGCGGCAATATCATTCGGGGCCGCATTAATGGCACGAATGCCAACGAGTTTCTGGGCAATCTTGGAATCAATATCGCGCCGGACGGGCTGCATTACTTTGCGGTGAGCAATGGGGCGAGTGGCGCGGGTTCCATTTACTTCGTTGACAGCGCGACCGGTACCCAAACGAATCGAATTGATGGCGGGGCCGCCAATGATTTCCTCGGCAGCGAATTCATCTTCCAGGGCAGCAACGGCAACCTGTTTCTGCGCAATCAGTTCGCCGATGTGGCTGGCGTGACGGATGCCGGGCGGCTGATCGTGGCCGACTCGGCGGGCAATGTGCTCGGGCAATTGGCCGGCAACACCACGAATGAGCGACTGAGTTCAAACTTCCAGTTTCAACTCGGTGATATGTGGGTAATCGCCCCGCTGCATAACAGTTCGGCCGGCGCGATTTTTGCGACTACCGATCAGGATCTCGGTGGCGGCAATATCGTACGGGCGTCACTGCTCGGCGCGACTGCTGGCGATGGAATCGGTGCCCTTGGGGTCAACTTCATCACCGGCACGACTGGTGTAGTACGCGCTCCGAATGCAGATGTTGGCGGCATTGTCGATGCTGGCACCGCGATCCTCATCAACACCAGCCTGCAGGAACTTGGCCGCACCAACGGCACCAGCGCTAATGAGCGTTTCAGTAATCAATTCTTTAGTGTCGTGACCGACGGCAATTTGTTGTACAGCAGTTCGCTGGCCGATGTGAATGGATTGGTGGATGCCGGCACGGTGAAACTCGTGAGCGGTACCACGGGTACCCTGCTCGGTGAGACCGCGGGGACCACTGCCAATGAGCAATTTGGTGCGCGGGGAATCATTGGCCTCGGTGGCAATGGCGTCGCCATTGAAAGCCCGGATGCCGACGTAGGCAGCTTCACGAAGGCCGGCGCGATTGTCCAGATCGATACAAAAACGGGCCTCGAAATTCAACGCGTGGTCGGGATCAGCGCGAATGAGCGTCTGGGGGCTTTCGGCAGATTCTTTCTCGCCAATGGCAGAGTAGGCTTCAACAGCCCGTTGGCCGACGTGAACGGCGTAATCGATGCCGGACGCTTGGTCTTTTTTGACCCAACCGTCGCCAATGACGGAGGTGCCGCGACTGACCTGTTGTTCAGCAACACTCCC
>JANLTA010000980.1:0-2509 GCA_031362705.1 Gemmataceae bacterium
GGGAGCGTGGTTGGTGGTCCATCGCCATCGGCGAATTAAGCCTGAACCGATCTTATGACGCCAGCCGCCGACTCGGAGTTGTCGTTTTTGGCCGCACGCCCGGGTCGTGCACCGTCACCGTTTTGTAGCCGCGGTACATGAGCATGGCTTTGCGGTAGCCCGGCAGACGCAGCTTGAGTTTGCCTTCACCGCTCAATTCCATGATGGCCGCGGCCCACAGCAACAATGCTCCAAATGCGGCAAGGCCCACATCCCGCGCAGCTTCCAAGCCGGGAATACGTGGTAACAGTTGCGTGAAGAAGACAATCACCAAAGCACCCGCCAATGCAGGCCGGACGCGCTGACCATTGACCAAATGCGCGGCGATGAGCGAGACGACCAACGGAATTAACAGCACGAAGTAATGCAGATGACACACCGGGCTGGAAAGCAACATCGGTACAAATAGGCCCGTGAGTGCCAGCGCTTCCCGTTGTGGCTCCTTCAGGTTGGACCGCGAGCCAGCGACCAGCGTGACAATCGTGAGCAGCCCGCCCAGGAAGACGTGCAGGATGCGTGTCGAAGCATCGGCCGTCGTGGGGCGGGTGGCTCGTTCGAGATGTCGGATGTTGTGGATCGCGCCCTGAAACGATTGGTTGTCCGTCGCGGTCATGCCGAGCAGCTCTTTCCCGCGATCCGATTCCGTTCCCTCGGACACAGCTGGATGCAGTATCAGGTTCGCCCATTCGCCGTACAGCTGCGCCGTTCGCGTCGGCCCAATCACGGCTGCGGGCAGCGCAAACAAGCCGATGAACAAGCCCACGGCTGTGCCGGCCAGCCAGCGGTAGTCACGTTTCCAAAGCGGATACACCAGCAAAAATATCGGGATGACCTTGATGCACGCCGCGCCGGCAAGCAACGTGCCGGCCACGAAGCGGCTGCCGGTTACAGCGGTGACGACCATTCCCGTCAACAAAATCAGCACGAGTTCATTCACCTGGCCGCGTCCGAGCGAACTGCCCAGCGCGGCAAGCAGCACCCAAATCGGCGCATGAAGCAGCCAGCGGCGATATCGGCCATTGCGATGCACGGCGTCGCAACCGATCCGGCCCGCCAACCACGGCGACGCGGCCACAGCAAACACCACGCCGACGATGTACCACATCACGACCACAGTGCCGAACGGGACAAGTGCCTTGGCGTCGGATCCGACCGGTGGTTGGGCGAATGGCACCAGCATCGTCGCCAGCAATGGCGGGTAGTGATAATGCCAGCCATGTTCATCGGTGACGCGATAAAGATCCTCGCCCTCGCGCACCGCCCACGCCGCGCGAAGATAAACGGTGAGGTCTGTTTTGCGTGTCTGCTGCATGGCGCTGCGAGCAAAAGTGATGATGCCGAAAACGACAAGAATAATGGTGAGCAGTAGCGCGCTCCAGCGCGCAAAACGATCCGTACGTAGGCCCATGATCGCCTCCATGCGATGACGTTGGGCCGAACTCTACCCAATTTGCCCACTTGCTGTCTGCGCCGGTTTTCCCGGCAAAACCAGCACAGCTTCCCGATTCTTCCAAGTTTGACTCGACATTGACCGATCCATTCTCAAAAGGTACACACAGTCCGACCTATCGGACGAAGGCCGCCGAGTTGGCCCATGCGCTGGCGTGGCCGAAGGACTCTCATTTGACCTCCGCTAACCGACAGTCCGACTTTAGCCTGGTGCTGCCGCTGTACAACCCCGGCGAACGGCTGCGGCACACATTGGCGCAGTTAAGCGACTTCGTCGCCGAGACGAATGAGCGTTGGGAATTGGTCTTCGTCTGCGATGGCAGCACCGATGGCTCGGCCGAACAAATCAAGACCTGGTCGAAGGATCGTGGCAACGTCCGATTCGTGGACTACGCACCGAACCGCGGCAAGGGTTATGCCGTGCGGCAGGGCCTTTTAACCGCGACCGCGCCGCATCGCATCTTCACCGACATCGATTTGGCCTACCCGTTCGGCGATATTCGCCAGGTGGCTTGGCAACTGCGGGCCGGCCATGAAGCCGTGATTGGCTCACGCACACATCCCGATAGCACGCTCGAACTCTCGCCCTCCGCGCTGCGTTATGCCATGCGCCGACAGCAACAAAGCCAGGTGTTCGGCACGCTGGTTCGCACGCTGCTGCCGCTGACCCAGCGCGACACGCAGGCGGGACTGAAAGGCTTTAGTGCGCGGATTGTCAACACGATCGCGCCGAAACTTCATTGCGATGGTTTCGGCTTCGACTGCGAATTGCTCACAGCATGTGTTCGTCACGGAGTTCCGGTAACGGAAGTGCCGGTGCATGTTCGTTGTGATGCCGATGGCTCGACCACTAGCTTTCGTTCGACTCTGCGCATGATCAATGAGTTGTGGCGAATTCGCCGCGATGGGCCGTGCATGGTGACACAGGAAGCGGCGGCGTCGCAACGGGAGGCCGCGTAATGGCGTTCGCCCGCCGGCTTATCGTTGTTGCCGACGACTACGGCATCGGCCCCGCTACCTC
>JANLTA010000183.1:0-11095 GCA_031362705.1 Gemmataceae bacterium
GAACCGTAGGCGAGCATGTGCTCCAGCGCCGGAGTGACCATATCCGGTGGTTCCGCGGTCGGACTCGGGAACTCGGTCGGGTCGTATTTGCGGTAGGTGTGAATGACACCGCCAAGAGGTCGCGCTTCGGTCATAGTGCCATGATAGACGATTGCGTCGCCACGGCTTACCATCACAGCATGACCGCGGAGTGGGATGATGCCCAGTTGACCGAACGGGTGCGCAGTGGCGACGAGGACGCCTGTGCTGAATTGGTCCGTCGCCACGGCGGGCGAATGCTCACCGTAATTCGTCGCTTCTGCCCGAATGACGCGGACGACGTTCTGCAAGACGCGTTCCTGTCGGCGTTTCGCAACATTGGTCAGTTTGATGGAGCCGCCAAACTCGGCACTTGGCTGCACACGATCGCAGTCAATGCCGCATTGCAGAAGTTGCGGCGGGCCAAGGCACGGCCGGAACGGTCACTTGATGACTTGTTGCCGAAGTTCGTCGAAAACGGTCACCATGCCGCGGATGTGTCGGATTGGTCGCCGACCGCCGCGGCCGTGGCCGAGCGAGATGAGACGCGCCGGCAGGTGCGTGCGGCGATTGACAAATTACCTGAGAGTTACCGAATCGTATTGCTGGCCCGCGACATCGAAGGGATGGACACGGAACAGACCGCGACCGCTCTGGGTGTCAGCGTGGCGGTGGTGAAGACTCGACTGCATCGTGCCCGTCAAGCGCTGCGCACCGTGTTGCAACCGATATTTGCCGGAGAAGTGCCGTGACCTGCCGCGATTTGGTCGATTTTCTGGCCGACTATCTCGACGGCAGCCTGCCCGCCGACGTTCGTGCCCATTTTGATCGGCACCTCAAGGCCTGTCCACCCTGTATCGCATTTTTGAACACTTATGACTCGGGATCAAAACTGGTTCAGGCAGCATTCGAGGATGAATGCTGCCAAGTGCCGGAGGAACTTGTCCAGGCAATCGTTGCGGCACGAAAATCGACCGCGACAACGGGTCACGGCTCATAGGTAATCCGCCCGAACTTCTGCGCCCGCGAGATACGGTCCGTCGCATAAAGCCCCGCCAATACGAATTCAGCGCAACTCGCGCGCATGGCGTCGCTGGAACCGGCGTTAACCTCGAACGCTTTTTCCCAGGCATTGGGCACGCGCTTGATCCGTTCACCGTATGATGCCGATGGCAGCAAATCACCGACTTCGACTTTGACACCTTTCTCGAATGCTCCAATCATTTCCTGCAAGCCGTGTTTATCAACGTATTCCTCGAAGACGATTCGCAATGCGTCTGCGACGACGGCGTCGATGACTTGTCGCTCGGACATTTGCGTGCCCGCCATCAAGTCGAGTTCCAACTTTCCCAGCGCGGATGAATAGATATGGCCCAAGTCGCTGACACGTGGTACCGCCGGCTTCTCACCTAAGCGAATCGCCCGCTGTCGGGCGCTGGCGACCATCGTGCGGTAGTTGGCGATGCTGAAACGGGCGCTGACGCCGGATGATTGATCCACGTACTTTGACTTCCGCGCCGACCGGCTGATCTGCTCGACGACTTCGAGCATGAAATACGGTACTTGCACGGGAAACGTGCCGCCGAGGTCCATGTTGGCTTCGCGCTGCATGATCTCGATGCCGGTGGCACGTTCACGAGGATAGTGAGTCTGCACCAACGAACCGATGCGGTCTTTGAGTTGCGGAATCACTTTGCCCGAGCGGTTGTACGTCGCCGGGTTGGCCGAAAATAACACGAGCACGTCGAGGTCGAATTGGATTGGGTAGCCGCGAATCTGTACGTCGCGCTCTTCGAGAATGTTGAACAGTCCGACCTGCACCAGTTCATCGAGTTCCGGCACTTCGTTCATGGCGAAGATGCCGCGGTGCATTCGTGGGATCAGCCCGAAGTGCAGCGCTTCCTCGGCCCCCATGCTGGTGCCAGCGGCGAGTTTGGCCGGGTCGATCTCGCCAATGACATCGGCAAACTTTGTGCCGGGTGCCAACCGCTCGGCATAGCGTTCTTTGGCCGGCCACCACGCGATCGGCACTTGGTCGGCAGGCATGTCGGAGATTAGACGTTTGCCGGTCGACGTGATCGGTTTCATGGGATCTTCGTGGACGGGGCTGCCCGGAATGTCGAGGTATGGCACCAGCGGATCAAGAAAACGCACCAGCGACCGCATGAGCCGACTCTTTGCCTGGCCCTTCTCGCCGAGAAACAGCATGTCATGCCCCGCCAGCATGGCAATGCTGATGTCGGGAATCACCGTGTCTTCGTAGCCGATAATGCCGGGAAACAGTTCCTCACCTTCGGCCAGCGACTTGGTGAAGTTATGTCGCAATTCCTCCTTGACGGTCCGCGACTGCCAGCCTGAGTCTTGAAGGGCTTTGAAAGTGAGCGGTCGATTCGACTGATTCATCATCTCTCCGTCAACTACTGACATGGCGGGCAAGGCACTGATTCAGTTTACTGGGGCGATCCAAACCGTCGCCAGCGATTCCACGGGAGGCAACCATGCTCTGTCAAACCTGCCACGGTCGACATTTTGTTTCCACGTGCACCGGTACCCAGCCCTGCCCCGAATGCGGCGGCTCCGGCTCGTCCCAATGCTGCAGTGGCATGGAATGCGAACTGACGGCCTCTAACAATCACTCGGTCGGGGCTTCGACCGCTGGTGTCGACATTCCGCGGCGCACAGCCAATAGCGAATCGATGATGAAGATGGACACGGCTACCCAGATGATTACAAAGCCGATGACCTTGCGCGGTGGGAAGGGCTCGTCGAATACCTGTACAGCCAGGATGAACTGAAGCGTCGGTGATAGAAACTGGATAAAGCCCAGTGTCGAGAGCCGCAGCCGCCGCGCGGCCTGACCGAAGAACACCATCGGCACGGATGTGATCACGCCGCTGGCGATGATCCAGCTATCCACTGTGAGCGACTTCGTGCCGAAGACAATCGTCTGCTGCTGCCAGAGCCATAGGAGATAACCGGCAGCCGCCGGGAATAGAAACAGCGTTTCAATAGTCAGGCCAATTAGCCCATCGACGGGCGTGGCCTTCCGCACCGTGCTGTAAAGCCCGAAAGACACTGCCAGGATCACCGCGATCCAAGGAAACTCGCCGGCCAGCGTCATGAGAAACATGACGCCTACGGCCGCGATGATTAGCGATACGACCTGCCCCACACGAAAGCGTTCCCGGAATAATACGACACCCAATACAGCATTCAACAATGGTTGCAAGAAGTAACCAAGCGACGCCTCCATAGTGCGGTTCTGGCTGACGGCCCATGTGTAAACGTACCAGTTGACACCTAGCAGCAATGTACTGACGAGCAGCGCGAGAAGCAGTTGCGAATTGGCAAACGCTTTTCGAAGTTCCGGTAGCCGTCGCATCAACAGCACGACGGTAATTAAGAATATCAAACCGTTGACGATGCGATGGCCGAGAACTTCGGCCGGCGGCACGCCACCTTTGTTCATCAACATCCAGATGTAAAGGGGCATCGCCCCCCACCAGATGTAGGCTCCCAAAGCATAGGCGAAGCCAGAGGGCGTATCGCGCTGATCCGCGGCACCCATGTCAGGCGCTCAAGAATTTGGTGCGGAGGTAGCTCAAAAATGGTTGCGGGCTGAGCGAACGGCCCGTGATGTTTCGGCACAATTCACTTGGCCGATAGCGCTGACCGTGACGGTGGACCTTTTCACGTAGCCACACGGTGAGCTTTGAGAAGTCGCCGTGCTGCACATCGTCCCACAAGGACGGAACGTCGCGCTGAGCGGCGTCCATGAACTGGGCGGCATAAAGGTTGCCGAGCGTGTAAGTTGGGAAATAGCCGATGCCGCCGAAACTCCAGTGAATGTCCTGTAGGCAACCGTGGGCGTCGTCTGGCACGGCGACGTTAAAGTACTCGCGAATCTTGGCATTCCATGCGCTCGGCAACTCAGCAACTGGCAAATCACCCGTGAGAAGGGCCAACTCCAACTCGAAACGCAAAACGATATGCAGATTGTAAGTTGCCTCATCAGCGTCAATGCGAATCAGTGACGGACGGACCGTATTGGCCGCCTGCCAGAGCTGTTGTTCGGTGACATCGGACAGAGCATTCGGGAAGGCATTTCGGAACTTGGGAAACCATGCTGTCCAAAATTGACGGCTCCGGCCAATTTGGTTCTCCCACAGCCGCGACTGCGACTCATGGAAGCCGAACGAGGCGGCGACCCCTAGCGGTGTGCCAAAACGCTCCGGGTTCAACCCCTGTTCGTAAAGCCCATGCCCGGCTTCGTGCAGCGTGCCGAAGAACGACTCGAACGGGCGATTGATTTGGTATCGAGTGAGAATGCGGCAGTCGCCCGGGCCGATGCCGGTACAAAACGGATGCGCGGTAGTATCGAGCCGGCCGCCATTGAAGTCAAACCCCACGGCGGTAGCTGCTTCACGAGATAGTGCTTCTTGAGCGGTGACAGGATACTCGCGAAGCCACAGGTCCTCACGCACGAGCATTTGTCTTTCGACGATTTCAGCCACGAGCGGTGCGAGTTCTTTCGCCAGGCCCATGAGCAACGTTTTCAGCTCGGCTGCACGCGCTCCGGGTTCAAACTCGTCAACCAGCGCATCGTAAGGCGAATCCTCATAGCCGACGCACTCGGATTCTTGTCGTTTCAACTTGACGATCTTCTCAAGCCATGGGCAGAACGTGGCGAAGTCGTTATTCTGTTTTGCGTCCTGCCAGACGCCTTGAGCCTGCGACGTGACCTGAGCCAACTCAGACACCAATTCCGGCGGCACTTTCTTAGCCCGCTCATGCGTCCGCTTCAATTCGCGATAGTTGGCCGCTTCCTCTTCGGTAAGCGTGACGCCGCTGACCTCTTCGAGCAACGCCGCGACACGAGGATTGGTAATCTGTTCGTGAGTGAGCCTGGCTAACAGGGCCATTTGCGCGCCGCGATGGGCGGCGGCGCCGGCCGGCAGAAAAGTGCGCTCGTCCCAACCCAGCACCGCGGCGCAGGAGCCAAGCATACTGGCTTCGCGCGAACGCGCGATGAGTTCATCATAGGCTTTGGACATGACACTCCGACCGTTAACCCATGTTCATACTGAGGAGGAACTCGGCATTGGACTGGGTCTTCCGCATACGGCTGATGAGCAACTCCATGGCTTCGACGGGATGCATGTCGGCCAGCACACGGCGAAGCACGCGCACTCGTTCCGCTTCATCGGGATGGAACAACAATTCATCTTTGCGTGTGCCGGAACGATTGATGTCAATGGCAGGCCAGACGCGCTTATCGACAAGCCGGCGATCCAGATGCAACTCCATGTTGCCAGTGCCTTTGAATTCTTCGAAGATTACGTCGTCCATGCGGCTGCCAGTGTCAATGAGGGCCGTTGCCAGCACGGTCAGGCTACCGCCCTCTTCGATATTGCGTGCAGCACCAAAGAACCGCTTGGGCTTCTGCATTGCATTGGAATCGAGACCGCCGGATAGTAGTTTGCCGCCGGACGGGGCTTCCGTGTTGTGAGCTCGGGCCAATCGAGTGATGGAGTCGAGCAAGATCACCACGTCACGTTTGCCTTCGGCAATTCGTTTCGCTTTTTCCAACACGATATCGGCAACGTGGACGTGTTCCTGTGACGGCTCATCAAAAGTGCTGGCTACGACTTCCGCACCGGGGCCTTGGATAACCCGCTGCATTTCCGTCACTTCTTCGGGCCGCTCGTCGATAAGCAACACGATCAAATACGACTCGGGATGGTTTTTCTTTAGCGCGAGTGCCACCTTTTGCAGCAGGACCGTCTTACCGGCGCGCGGGGGCGACACGATCAAACCGCGCTGGCCTTTGCCGATTGGAGTGACCAAGTCGAACACTCGACAAGCCAGTTCATCGCCAGTGGTTTCCAGGCGCAGGCGATGACACGGATGCGTCGGTGTCAGGTCCTCAAAAACAGTATTGGCAGGCCGGTTTTCGCTCGGCAGGTTGTTGACCGTCTCCACCTGCATCAGGGCAAAGTTATCTTGCCCTTCAATCGGCAGGCGAATCGGCCCCTCGACGATCAACCCGGTGCGCAAGCCAACCCGGCGAATCTGACTTGGTGAGACGTAAATGTCTTCAGGCGATGCCAGGTAGTTATGGGCCTGGCTGCGCAAGAAACCGTAACCATCGGGCAACACCTCGAGCGTACCGGAGCCTCGAACGACTTCACCGCGCTCGACTTGCTTGCGCACAATACCGACGATGAGTTGCGCCCGGGTGATGCCGGCGTGTTCTGGCAGGCCTTCTCGCTCGGCGACGGCGAACAACTTCGGCATTGAGAGGCGATAGAGATCGTCAAGTCGAAGTCCACCGCTCGCCCCAGGCAATACCTCAGGTTCCGGTGCCTTGGCGGGAACCACTGGCGGCGCTTCAGCTACCGGAGTCTCAGGTTCGGCAACGCCATTTGTTTCGGGAGTGTCTGTGGATTTGCGCACATACGGTCGGCGACGAACGGTCTTGGCCGATCCTTCGTCGCTCTTAGCGACTGCCATGATGTCATCCTCACGTCATTTTTCAATCTGGCTTCACGATTGGCACGTCAGTCCGGGCCTCTCCTTGCCTCGGGTTCCGTCGTCCGCATGTTGAGCATCGAAAGTGCGGATCAAGTCAGGAGATCGACGTTGTGGAAACCGAACCCTTCGGCTCCCGCGTGCCGGTCGTGACAACAAGTTGTCTCGTAATGCTGCCGTCCCCGGGCCGGGGACTGGAATCTGCCGGTATCATACCAGCCGACCGGCGAGATTCCAGACTAGTTGACAATAAATATTGGCGACGCTTGAGTCCGACCCCGCCAGCCGCTATGACTCCACTTTCCCGATTGACCTGCGAGAATCCAAGTCGATGGACCTGGTGACAGAACGTGGCCGACCTTTGCCCCTTGGCGCAACACCGTACCATCACGGCGTCAACTTCGTGTTGCCGACGCGGCACGGAACTGTTGTCTCGCTTGTACTGTCGCCAGCGGACGGCAACGATCCATTCGCAGAAGTTGAGCTTGATCCATTCATTCATCGCACGGGTAACCACTGGCACATCGCGGTGAATGGCTTGCCGCCCGATTTTCGTTACGGCTGGCGCGTCGATGGTCCGAAGGGACAAATGCATCGCTATGATCCGAGCATCGTGCTGCTCGACCCGGCTTCCACACTGGTATCCAGTTCCGGCCTCTGGGGCGAATCGCGTGACCATGATGCACGGGTCTCGACACGCCGTAGCATGTTCACGCACACCAAGCATTACGATTGGGCCGACGACCGCCCACCGCTGGTGCCGCCCGAGGACTCGATACTGTATGAACTGCACGTGCGTGGCTTCACGCAGAGCAAGAATGCCGGCGTGAAGCACCCCGGAAAGTTCAGAGGCTTGATCGAGAAGTTGCCCTACCTGAATGAACTTGGCGTGACGACACTGGAGTTCTTGCCGATCCATGAGTTTGATGAGTGCGAATGCACGTTTGTCAATCCTGCCAACGGGGCGAAGAATCTTAACTATTGGGGTTACAACTCCATTGCGTTCAACTCGCCGAATGCCGCTTTCGCGGCGAGTGGCTCGGCATGTGGACAGGCCGACGAGTTTCGCGATCTCGTGAAGGCATGTCATGCTTCGCGGCTTGAGGTCGTGCTCGATGTGGTCTTTAACCACACCGGCGAAGGCGACGACACGGGTCGGACATACTCATTTCGCGGTCTGGATAACTCGCTTTACTACATGTTGGCTCCGGACGGCTCGTATCGCAACTTCGCCGGTTGTGGCAACACATTCAATTGCAACCATCCCGTGGTGCGCGAACTCATCATGGACAGTTTGCACTACTGGGTGGCGAGGATGCATGTGGATGGCTTTCGATTCGACTTGGCTTCGGTGCTTGGGCGAGATCCGCAGGGCCATGTATTGATTGAACCCCCGATGGTGGAGTCGATAGTCGAGGATCCATTGCTCGCTGACACCAAGTTGATTGCCGAACCGTGGGATGCGGCGGGGTTGTTTCAGGTCGGCCAATTTCCCTATGGCCGTCGCTGGTCCGAATGGAACGGTCATTACCGAGACGATGTGCGCCGTTTCTGGCGCGGCGAGCCCGGTACGGTCAACGCCTTTGCCACCCGGTTGTGCGGCAGTGCGGACCTCTATCAAGCGACGGGCCGCAAGCCGACCCATTCGATCAACTTCATCACTTGCCATGACGGTTTCACGCTATGGGATCTGGTCAGTTACAACGACAAGCACAACGACGCCAACGGCGAAAACAATCGCGACGGCTCCGACACCAACTGGAGCCACAACCACGGCGTCGAAGGTCCGACCGACGACCCCGCCATCAATGATCTGCGCGTCCGTCAGGCGAAGAATCTGATGGTCACGCTGCTCTTGAGCCAAGGCGTGCCAATGATCCTGGCTGGTGACGAGTTCCTGCGCACGCAACGGGGCAATAACAACGCCTGGTGCCAGGACAATGAAATCAGTTGGCTCGACTGGTCCTTGACCGAGACCAACAAGGGCTTCTTACGCTTCGTTCGTTCCTTGATTCAGTTTCGCAAACGCCACCCTGCCCTGCGACGCCGCACCTTCTTGCGCGGCACAGTTCTTGATCGCACCGGCTTGCCAGCTGACGCAACTTGGCATGGTGAAAAGCCAAACGCGCCCAACTTCAGTCACGAGAGTCTGGCAATTGGCTTGACGTTAGACGGCAAACAGACCGGCCGTGATGATGACTGCGACTTCTTTATGTTCTTCAACGCCAGCGACGTAGAACTCGATGTGCAATTGCCCAAATCACCGAACGGCGGTGCCTGGCGTAAGGTGATCGACACCGCTTTGCCGTCGCCAAAGGACTTTGCCGATGAAGACGGTGGAACGACAATCACGGCAGCCACGATCATGCATAAGTCGTTGATCGTCGCGGTTGCGAAAAAGTAGGGTGCGGGAGTCTTAGCGAAATGCACCGGCCCCACTCATGAACACGTACTTTCCCTTCAATTACTGCTTAATGCCACTCACCACCCGTGCAATGCCATCGGCATCCTTGCGAACTTTCACGTCGGCGTAACCTGAGGCCACGAACTTCTGTGCGGCAACGTCCGCTTGCCCCCTCCCCACTTCGATCAACAACGAACCGCCCGGATTGAGATAACCACTGGCTTGCTCGATGATGCGACCAATAATGGCAAAGCCATCCGGACCACCATCTAGAGCAAGAGCCGGCTCATGGTCCTTCACATCCTTCATCAACTGGGAAATTTCGGTCGACGGAATGTATGGCGGGTTACTGACAATGGCATCAAACTTCGCAGTCGCATCCACGGCGGCGAATAAATCGCTCTCGACAAATGTGATCCGATCTGCGACGCCATGTTTGTCGACATTGCGACAGGCGACAGTCAGCGCCTCCGAGTTAATATCGGCGGCGATAACTGTCGCCGACTTGTTTTGAACAGCAATGGTCACGCCAACGCAGCCCGAGCCAGTCCCGATGTCCAAGACGTTTGGCGTGGAAAAAGACTTGATCACTTCGAGTGCCGCCAGCACAAGCGTCTCCGTCGCCGGCCTTGGGATGAGCACGGCCGGGCTGACGATGAACGGCAACAGGTAGAACTCCTTTGTTCCAACCAGATATGCAACCGGCATCCCGGATGCTCGCGCTTTCACCATCTCGCGAAACTTGGTGCGCTGCTCGGCCGTGGGTTCAGCGTCAAAGCGAACGTACAAATCCGTCCGGCGACAGTTGATTGCATGAGCCAGCAATACTTGGGCATCCAGTCGCGGCGAATCGAGTTTCTGTTCGTGAAAATACGTTTCCGTCCAATTCAGCAAAGCGCCGATGGTCCAAACTGTAGGTGTGGCTGACATGCTCGTTGGGACGGTCCTTGCTTCTTCGACGTTTTGTGAACTAGCTGCCTCCATATCAGCATATCTTTCTTGGTCGCCCTCAAACACCCGTTATGAGCTGGTCAGCGACGTTCATCCCGCCCTCAAACGCGCAGCCTTCGCCTGCGCCAACTTCAACAAATCCGTAAGACAGTCCCAATTTTTTTGGTTTTGTCCCATTGCAATCGGTATGAGCGGCGTCATGGGTGCAAACTGTCGGGTATTGTTGCGCGACTTCATGGAGCGTTGTGCATGGATCCGTTTGTTGCCGCGATTTGTGCTGAACCTGACGACGACTTGCCGCGGTTGATATATGCCGACTGGCTCGACGACCGTGGCGATCCGCGCGGCGAATTCATCCGGTTGCAATTGTCGAATCATGTCGGCGAGCCTGCGAAGGCAGCCCGGATGATAGAGTTGGAGAAGCTCTACGGCCGCAAATGGGCTGGGCCGTTCGCCGATTGGGCTTACATGATCGGCTTTCGTCGTGGCTTCCCCGAACACCTCGTCATTCAAGCCGATGTGTTTGTGGATTTCGCTGATGAGATTTTCAAGATCGCTCCCATTCGCGGCGTGTCGCTGATCGGGGCGGCCAAGAAAATCCGCAAGTTGGTGCGATTGCCGGCGCTGCATCACCTTACCGCCTTACATCTGACCAGGACGTTGATTTGCGACAGCGGCGTCGCCAAACTGGCGACGTGCCCATTTCTCGGTAATCTACGCACGCTCCGACTTGGTCATTGCGGGTTGACCAGCAAAGCCGTTCGGCACTTGTGCGCCAGCACGACATTGACAAACCTTGTCCACCTCGACCTTGAAGATAATTCCATTGATGTTTCGGCGGTTACAGCACTGGCAAACTCCGAGTTGCCAAAGCGCCTGGAACGCATCGACCTGCGCAACAATGGCTTGAGGCCGACCGAAGTTGATAAATTGCGGCAGGTGATGCCGGAGTCGTGTCGGATTTTCGCTGACCGATTTGCGGTGTGACCGCAGTAGAAAAGCCGGCGAGCTAACCGCACAATAGATGAATGCTGAATCTCACTGACGTCTTGCGTCAACATTGCACCGGGCTGGATGGCGCGTTGGTCGAACGGCATATTCGTCGGATGCCGCCGGTGTATTTCGAGCGTTTCGCGGTTACTGATATCGCGCGTCATATTCGCTTGCTGGCCGACGTTTCCGCAACCGAGC
>JANLTA010000215.1:0-7784 GCA_031362705.1 Gemmataceae bacterium
GCCCAGGACGGCAGTCGCCGGATGGATAGCGCGTACACGTCTTTGCTCAGGTCGCGTCGCCAGAAGAAGTCGTGTTTACGCGGATCACGTGCCGAATCGACATGGACATTGGCAAGTTGCCGGAACCAGGCGCGAACGGCATCGCCGCCCGTCTTCGGGATATGGCCATAGGCAAATCTATCGCCGATGATCATGCGGTGAGTCCGGCTTTGCGTTTCAACATGACTGCTTCAATGGCAACAGCCCGCGAGAATGGCGGCCCCCTGGCCATTCACATCTACTCGTCTCGCACTTAGCCTAGCTTTGTTGCTGAATCGAACTAATAACAACCCGGTGCGATTTTGAAAATTGAATTCCTCGTCGTTCCACCGGAATTTGGACCGGATGCGGCAAACTGGGTTGTGCCGCCTCCCGCGACATTCGTATACAGCGACTCAACTTCGTCAATAATCGATGCGTGACAAGCGGCGGCTGGCCAGTCCCAACATCCCGGCGGCGAAGAGCAAGCCCGTGGCTATCGAGAGTTCGGGCAGGAAGCCGCCAATTTCGTTCAGGCGGCCGACGTTGATGACGGCGCCGAAATAGTCGCTGGCGCGGAGGGCATCGGTCAGTATCAAGTTGTAGTCCAATGGTTTCGGCGCGATCCAATAGGCCGCTTCCAGGACGGCATTGGCGTGAGTTTGGTTGGTGGCCAGTACGGCGTCGTGTCGTGCCAGGTTCAAGGCGAAACATGCTACCCACACGATCAACGTGCCGAGCGCACAGGCGACGGCACTTCGGGTCCATACGGCAATGAATGCGGATACCGACAGGAACACGACAAAGTGAACAAACATCACCGGCACGGCGAGGAAGTAGCGCACGTCCCACAGTCCCGTGCGAATGCCCAGTGCGAGCCAGGTCAGCAGCACGAAAATGAACGCTTGCAGGACCACAGCGACCACGACGCCGGCAAACTTGCCGATGAGAAGCGACCAGCGCGGCGCGGGTTTGGCGAGCAACACGCTTGCCGTCGCAGGTTCGAGAAAGCCGGGCAGAAAGCTGGCCGTCCACACTAGCGCAAGCAGTATGCCAATGGTGTCGGCCAGTCCACCTGCGAGGATGATCTGGATCAGGCGAACGGTGTGACTGCTGTGTCGTTGCAACGGCACATGGACCATGCCGAAGAATAAGGTGAGATCGCCGCCCGGCACATCCACGCCTTCGGCGCGGACGGCTTCGGGGTCCATTTTCAAGCGTTGGGCTTCGGCCTTGGGAATGAGGTCGGCCGCTTCCCATGGCCGGGTCGCCAATTGTGGTGCTTCGCCAGTGATGCCGACGCCAAGACAAAAGACGACGCACATCGCGGTGACGGCTGCCATGCCGATGGTGAGACCGGCGGCACGCGCTTGTGCCCGCGTGTCGGCGATCAAGCCACGGATGACAAACAGCACGGCGGGAAGGGTCACCGTGATTCTCCCGAAATAATGAACCAGCCCACCCGCATCGCGGGTGGGCCGGCGTTACGATCCATTCGCCGCGAAGCTAGCGGATCAGCGTTACTTGCACGCCCGATTGCATGATCCGCTCAAACGCGGTCCGCAGGGTATCGATGCGCGTGTTGTAGTTGCCGATGATGATCTTGTACGACTCGGGCTCGGTCGCGCCCGCCGCTTGCGTCTTGCCTTGAATCTGAACGTTGGCGAGGAACTGCAAGGCGGTTGTTTTTTGGGTCGTTGTTGTCTCGAACAAGTCGCCGAAAGCGATCGCGTGGACCCGAGCCGGTGTTCGCGTCGAGGAGTAGCCGCGATTGGCGGCGTCATCCGGTTTGCAGATCTGCGTAACGACGGCCAGGGCATTGTTCATCACCGTCGTGTCGCCGTTGGCAACGTAGGTGCTCGTGCCAATCGCGTTATTGTCGGTGTACAGCGCCTGGTACGCGCCACCGCCATTGAGAGCGCCGTTGCACTTGGTGTTGGGCACGCCGTCGGTCTCGAGGATACACATCTTGCCGGCACCACGACGGCCGAAATATCCGGACGCCATCGAGAACTCATTGTAGGCCAGCTTGAAACCCATCTCCGGGCAAGTAGCGCCCCGAGCGTTGGGCACGTTGCCGTCGAGCACATAGTTAAAGCTACTGTCAATCGCTCGAAGTTCCTGAGCGCTATCACCCAGGTTGTTGAGCAGGGTGTAAGGATACCACAAGGCGTTTTTCATCTTGGTGTAGTCCTGGCCGGCTTTCACGCGTGGGATGTTGAAGCCGGCGAGATCGGAAAAGTAGATCAGCGAGAGCCAATCGTTGGGATGGTTCTTTTTCACATCGTCAATGGCCGATTGCACACCGGCTTTGAGCTGCCAGCATTGCGATTCTGTACTGGTGCCGGCAATCATGTTGCCATCCGGGCCGTCGTCGGCAATGAACATCAGCATCGTGTACGGACCGAACCAGAAATGCGCCCGTGGCCGTCGCGGGCTGTCCTGATATTGCATGTAGGGCGCGGGGCTAGTGCCGACAGGTCCGGTGACACTCGTATTGGTGGCCGTGTTGCCCATGCGCTTGCCGCCGTTGAGCAGCGAACTCTTGGCGGTGATCTTACCGGTGCCCCAGGCACTGGTTTCTTTGCCGTGAAATGCATCGAAGGAACTGGCGAGGTCGTTGGCCTTGCCGACAATGCCCAACACGTAATCGATGTACTTTTTCCAAAATATCTGATCGAGGTTGGATGAACTGCCGACATCGTCTGGAATGGCAGAGTAGTAAAGCACGCGGCCGGAGCGCAAGTTGTCCGGGAAGACTTTCGGCCCGGTCTTGATCCACTTCAGGATGGCCGGATAGTTGACCGCATAGCCTGCGCTCGATGGCGACCGCAATTGGCCATTGGAATCGAACAAGATGTTGTTGTCATCAACGGGCAATCCGGCGGAGGCATGAGTCGAGCCGTACTTGAAGAAGCGACCGCGCCAGTCGGCGATCCAGCGGGGGGTAGGAGTATTGGTATCCTGCACAGGGTTTGTCGAACTCGGGCTGAGCGGATTGCCGGCAAGGGCTGTTGTTGTGGCGTTGTAGTAATACCGAGCAGGCGAAGTTCCGGGGATTTGTGTCTTGGTCCCGGAGCGCGGGTCGGGTGGCCACTGCCAGAATGTCTTGCCGTAATAGGCCGGCCCCATTGAGTAGCCCTTAAAGTTCGGACCGTACCCATCTTCCTCCCACGTAACATCGCGGGCGTGGGTATTTGACGAATAAGTCGTTCCGTTATTAAGGACCTCTTGTACCGTCTTGGCATAAGCGGCAGCGGGTATTTGGCCGATCCGCGGAGCTTTATCGCCAACATAAGGAACGGAAACGTCGCTTTGCAGATCCCAGTCCGCGGGAGCGGGCGTCGCACACGGAGAATACGTCGCGCTGTAGCCACCGCTTTGTGGGCAGTAGAACGCGGCAACATAGCTTCCCGAGCCATTCAACGTCACGAAATTCGGCATCGCGGCCGACCCGATCATGGCTGGCCCATTGGCGGTTTCGATGGTGTAATTGTTCGGCGAGTTATTCTCACCGGAACTTAGTGTGAAATTCGTAGTGCGCTGCATCGGGTTGGCACCGGTCGTGGCCATGGATGCATACTGCGTCCAGTGACCGAACTTGGGATAAGCCGGGTCCGGGTTGAGTGACTTCACACCGTCGCTGCCGCCGGTGTCCCAGTTGGCCACCGAGGCATATTTCATTGAGCCGGAAAAATCCAGGATCAGCGCAATATCGCGCGGGCGGTGAACTGCGGTAGCGGTGGCACCGACGTTAAAGGAATTGACGCCCAGCACCCGGGCGAAGTAAGTCGGTTGCGTGACTGCGATCGTCGCCTCGCTGGCCGTCCATGCACCGGTGCCATTCACTGGAGCGGCCGACGTGCTGGTCGTGTACGACGCCGGGTCCGGGTCGAAGCGTTGCAAGGATGCGTTGTACTTGTACTGCCCAGTTCGGACGGTGACTTCCGACGATGCGACAGCTTGTTCGAGAATCTTGTTGTAAGTGGCTGCGGTGCGTGCCGAGGTTGCGGATTGCGAAATGTTGTACGTAGAGGTTGCGTCGCCATTGAGCAGGCGGGCACCGGTGAGGGCGGCAATGTCGGCCGCGTTCTGAGCCTGAGTGCGGGCCACGGCAATCAAGCCGATATCGATGGCCAAGGCGATCACGCCCATCAACCCCATCAGGGCGAGAGCGAACAATGGCAACACGGTGCCCTTACGACGTTTTCTTGATTTCACAATTATCATGGCTACGCCCTTTCAGATTCGCCGACCTCAGATCGATCGAGAACCGCTCCTAGTTAGCTTCACTGGTCATAACGGATGACACATTGACGGGCAGGGACGAGATGCCGATCAATGAGCCAGCCACAAATGGATAGGTGCCGGTAATGCGGACACAGATGCCGCCGCCGAACTGCGGATCATTCCAGTTTGAACCGCCGATTGCTGCCGGCGGCGTCACGCCCGCCTGGGCTGCAAAGACGGAGACGGTGTAGCTGGTGACCATGCTTTGTTGGCCGTTCATCAGGTTGTTCACTTCCGTCGTTACTTGCGTCGAAGTGGTGCCATCACCAGTATGGACAACGGCATAACGGGCGCCGGCAGTCGTCGCCACGGTCGCCACGTGCATGAAGAACAGGTAGCGGCCATATTCGAGAATGCCGAAGATGAACAACACGCACAGAGACAGCACAAAGGCCATTTCCACGACGGAGGTGGCCTTGCGACGATCTGGATGTTTCCGATGCAGGATCATTGCATTACCTTCGCGATTACGGGATGGCGGCCCATGTGGGTATCGTCGTGTTGATGGTGAACGGATCGTCGGACATCGACACCCAGTCGGCTCGGGCCGACAGGTTGGTGAAGCCGATCAGATTCAGATTCGTAATGCGGACATTGTTGTACGGCATGGTCACGGTGACCGAGTAACGCTGATTTTTGGTGCCCTGATACGGCTGCGTGCTGCCGGTGTTGCCGTTCAGAAACGTAAACACCACGTTCACGCCCGTCATGTTGGTGATTCCCGCGCCCTTCAGGTAGTCTTTGACCGTGTTCGTTACGTTGGGAGTGCCGGTATTGACTTGGATTTGTGTGTAAGTTCCCGACAAGTTGATGATCTGCCCCTGGGCGGCGATTCGCGCGCCTTCGCGGGCGGCGTTGACCATCACTTGCTCGACCTGGATGATGCGGCCGAGTTCCCAGACGCCCATCAGCATGGTCAACAGGATCGGCAATACGAAGGCGAATTCCACAGCCGCCACGCCGTTGCGAGTCGATTTAGTTTTGTTGCGCACGGCTGTCCCCTCGTTTCGAGAATGCGGAGTTTTGCAACTCTTGGTCACGATTGTTATCAACGCAAGTGCGGCGGGCACTGCGCAGGCGACGCGCCCGGGCGACACTTGTGGTGCGCCCGGAGCGAATCGTCTCAATCATCGTGATCCTTGAAGCAGACCGGCAGACGGGTATCGCCGGACCCTCGGCCATCGATGAGGGGAGCTTGGCCGAGTTTATAGCCTCCACCTGCACCATAGGTCACGAATTTGATCGATGCAAGTTTCGGCAACCAAGTTTGTCGAAAAATTGCCGGGAGGCGGCCGCCACCTGAAGCCGTAGGCCGGGTGGTGGCGCAGTTTGGTTTTCTTTGTGCTTCCTTCGTGCCCTTTGTGTCTTTGTGGTTGGTCTTAAGACCTCACCACAAAGACACAAAGGTCACAAAGGAAAGCACAAAGAAGACGAACTCAATGTTGGACACGTCGATTTCTCGCGTGGTGGCAAACTGACACACTACCGAAGGCCGGGAAACTTGCACTTCCACCTATTTTATGCCACGTTTTCTGACGCGGCCTGTGTGCTATCGCCGCGCGCTGTCATCGAATCTGAACATGCTAACGGAGCCTTGATGGCTGTCCCGCGTACGCCGGCCGACCTGCTCGAACTCATTCGCAAAAGCGAACTGATCGATGCCGAGCGGCTGCGCACGTATGTGGACAACGTCCGGCGTGGCCCCAATCCGCCCAACTCGGCTGGCCGGCTCGCCAAGCGCATGATCGACGACGGCTGGTTGACACGCCTGCAGGTAAGCCTGCTACTCCAAGGCAAATGGAAGAACTTCATCATTCTCGGTCGGTACAAGTTGCTCGAACACATCGGCAACGGCGGCATGGGTCAGGTGTTCCTCTGCGAACATCTGCGCATGGCTCGGCGTGTCGCGCTCAAAATCCTTCCGACCGAGCGTGCCCAGGATGAATCTGCGATCCACCGCTTCTACCGCGAAGCCCGGGCGTCCGCTGCCCTCGATCATCCGAACATCGTTGCCGCTCACGATATCGATAGTGACGGCGATATGCACTTCCTCGTGATGGAATACGTGGACGGCTCCAATCTTCAGGAAGTCGTGAAGCAATCCGGACCCATGAACATTGGCCGGGCCGTGGAGTACACGATTCAGGCCGCCTGTGGTCTACATCATGCTCATGAAGCCGGGCTGGTTCATCGCGACGTGAAGCCGAGCAACTTGTTGCTGGACCGGTGCGGACAGGTGAAGTTGCTGGATTTGGGTTTGGCCAAATTTTTCGAGGATGGCTCGGATCAACTGACGCAACGCATCGGTCGCCGAAGCATCCTCGGCACCGCTGACTATCTTGCCCCGGAACAAGCGCGCGATAGCCACTCGGCCGACGCGCGGTCCGATATCTACAGCTTGGGTGCCACCCTCTATTATCTGTTGGCCGGGCATACGCCGTTCCGATCCAACACCATCGCGTTGAAGCTGCTACAGCATCAAAACGAAGCGCCAACACCCTTGCGGGAAATTCGGCCGGAGTTACCGCAGGAATTGTCGGATATTGTCGATCGCGCGATGGCAAAGCACCAGAACGAGCGGTTTCAGGATTGCCTGCAGTTGATTGACGCACTCAATCCCTTCGCCCCGGCCATCATTGATGTGCCGGACACGGAGGAAATGCCCAAACACTGCCCTGCCGTCCGCACCAACGAGTCGCCATCGATCCGAATCCCGGCTCCGGAACGCTCCGGCGCGCGGATGCCGCGACCGCCGTTGGATGTCATTGCGGATTTCGCCGAACCACCGACCTACCTGGGTTGGAAACATGTGCTATATGCCGCCGCCATTTGTTCCGGCGGTCTGATATTTGGCGTGGTCATGGGCAGCTTCGCGTCGAGGAACACGGCGCAAGAGATTGTTGCCGATGCGCCGCAAGACGCCAACAAAGGAAGGTAAACGCGCCTATTTCACCTCGGCGACAAGTACGGTCACATCATCCGTTGCGTGTTGATCGCCACGAAAATTCTGCAATCGCTCTTCGATATGTTGCAACAACTCGTGGGCATCAAGGCTGGCTGCATCGCTCACGGCTTCGACGAGTCGTTCAACGCCGAACATGTCGCCATTGTCGTTGCTGGCTTCACTGACGCCGTCGGTATAGAAAACCAGGCGGTCGCCGGGGTCGAGGCTGATTGTCATTTCGGGATAGGCGACATCGTCCATGATGCCGAGCATGAGACCGCGCGGGCCGACTGATTGGCACGCCCCGGTTCGCGCTGAGTAGTGAATCGGATGTGGATGCCCGGCATTAGCGCACGTCATCGTGCGGTCATGGCGATTGAGTCGCCCAAAGAACGCGGTGACAAAACGCTCTTCGGTTAAACCCAACAAGCGATCGTTCATCGCCTTCAACACTTCCGCTGGCGCGGTCGTATTGCGCGTCACCTCGGCAAAGGCGATGCGAGCCATCACGGCGACCATCGCGGCTGGCACG
>JANLTA010000222.1:0-3915 GCA_031362705.1 Gemmataceae bacterium
GGCGACGCCAATCGGAAACCATCGCTGATCGACACGCACGCGGGGCCGCCGGATCAACTCTGGCTGCAGGCCAGCTACCTGTATTGGCACCTCGACGACATGCCGATTCCGCAAGTATTGGCGACCGTAAATGGTCAGACCGCATTCGGCAACGAGAGAGTAGACAATGGCTGGTTCAACGGCGGACGCCTCGAAGGCGGCATGTGGTTCGGCTGCGAGCACACCTTTGGCGTCGAGTTCGGCGGGTTCATCCTGCAACGGCGCGGCCGGGACTTCTCCGCGGCGTCGAACGGCAACGCCGGCGACCCGACGATCAGCCGTCCGTTTACCAATACCGATATGAACCAACCCGATGTTTCCCCCGTTGCTGTTCCGACCGTCGGAGCCGTGCCGGGTATACGCGGCATGATTGAGATTTCCGCGGCCACGCAGTTGACCTCTGCCGAAGTAAGTTTCACACGCAACCTGGCTTACGACGAGTGCTTTCAGTTCGATGTGTTCGCAGGCTTCCGATACCTCGATTTGATGGAGGATCTGCGCATCTCCAACGTCTCGACGGCACTCCAAGGCAGCCCGTTCGTGTTCAATATTCCGAATCAGTCGTTCAATAGTCTTGCCATCGCTGACAGCTTTTCCACGCGCAATCAACTTTACCTGGGTCAAGTCGGAGCACGTGCACGATTTCATCGCGGCATGTGGTTCGGCGGCGCGCGTGGCAGCGTGGCCATCGGGCCGAACAATCAATCTTCCGACATCGCCGGCGAGAGCATCGTTTCCAACGCGGCCGGCGGACGAGCCGCCGCACCCAGCGGTTTGCTGGCGGTGACGGGTGGACCAGTCAACACAGTCAACGGCCCGCAAGTATTGCCCGCGGGTAATGCCGGCCAATACAAGACCGATTGGTTCACCATCGCTCCGGAAGTGGGCTTGCAGGCGGGTGCACAATTGAGTCGCTTCGTCAGCGTGCATATCGGCTACAACTTTCTCTACATCAACAACGTCGTGCGGCCCGGCGACTTGATCGACACGACAGTCAACCGAAAGTTCCTGCCGTACAGTAACGTTTTTGGCTCGCAGTCCGGCGCGAATCGCCCTGCGTTTCGCAACAACCGCGATGATTTCATTGCCCACGGCGTCGAGTTCGGCATGTCGTTCACGTTCTGATAAAGGCAATACAATAGCTCGACAATCATCTGTGCGAGCTTGATCGTGACGTTTCTTGATAACTATACATTGCAGACTGTAGCGCTCGGCACGGCCACGCTGGGTGCCGTGGCCGGGGGCTTGGGCGGCTTCGCCGTCTTGCGGCGTCAGAGCTTACTTGCCGACGCCATTTCCCATGCCGCTCTGCCCGGTGTCGTGATTGCATTTCTGCTCACGCATGCCAAAGACCCGTTGACGCTATCGCTTGGTGCAGCGGCCGCCGGCTGGCTCGGCGCTCTATGCGTGTTGGGGATCGTCCGATTATCGCGCGTGCCATTCGACGGGGCGCTCGCATTGGTGCTATCCGTGTTTTTTGGCGCTGGCCTGTTGTTGCTGACGGCGATTCAGAAGCGCGCCGATGCCTCGCAGGCGGGTTTGGAACGATTCCTGTTTGGTCAGGCGGCAACGCTGTTGCCGGAAGATGTCCGAGTCATTGCCGGGTTGGGTAGCGTCGCCGTCTGCTGCGTCGCCTTGTTTTGGAAAGAGTTCAAGCTGCTGACATTTGACCCGGCATATGCAGCCGGGATCGGCTTGCCGGTGATACTGCTCGACGCCGGCTTGATGTTGATTTTAGTCATCGCGGTCGTGTTGGGTTTGCAAGCCGTGGGCGTAGTCCTCATGTCCGCGCTGGTGGTAGCTCCGGCCGTGGCAGCACGGCAATGGACGCAGCGGCTCGGGCCAATGCTGTTGCTCGCGGCGTTCATCGGTGCTGGCTGTGGCGTCAGCGGCACGTTTTTTGGCGACTGGCTATCGCGGCCGGGCAAACCCGTGCCGACCGGACCGACCATCGTCCTTGTGGCGACCATGATGGTGGCGATTTCACTAACAGCGACATGGGGGAAATCACGGTGGCGCCGGCCGACCTGACCCTGACCGCGATGGCCACAGCCGCCGCCTGTGCCGTGCCCGGCGTGTTCCTCGTACTGCGCCGGCAGTCATTGGCCGGCGATGCTATCGGTCACGTAATTCTGCTTGGCTTAGCCGGCGGCTTCCTGCTCGGCGGTTCGTTAGGGTCGCCACTGGTGATGCTGGGGGCGGCCGCCGTCGGTGTACTCACGGTCGCCATTGTCGAAGCGTTGGAAAAATCGCGACTCGTCAAGAGCGACGCAGCTTTGGGCCTGGTCTATCCGGCCCTTTTCAGCATCGGCGTCATCCTCGTTTCCCAAATGCCCAAGGATGTCCACTTTGACGTGGATGCCGTGCTGCTCGGCGATCTGGTTCACGCGCCGCTGCGACGATTCATCTGGTCGGGCCGTGACTTTGGCCCGGTATCATTGGTTGTCATGCTCGGGTTGTTTGTCGCCAATACGTTATTCGTGTTCGTGATGTATAAACAGTTGAAACTATCGACCTTTGACGCCGACCATGCGGCAACTCTCGGCGTGCGACCGGGGTTGATCCATTACCTGTTGATGGCTCTGGTGTCGCTCACGGTGGTCGCGGCTTTCGATGCCGCCGGCGCGGTGTTGGTTGTGGCCTTTCTCGTTGCCCCCGCCGCTATCGCGTACTTATTGACCGATCGGCTTTCGGTGATGATGGCATTGTCTCTGATCGTCGCACTCCTGGGGGCGGCGGCAGGGTCGGAAGTCGCCGACCGGCTGGATGCCAATGTCGCCGGTGCGGTGGCCGTCGTATTTGGCAGCATGTTTTTGATGACCATGTGTCTGTCGCCACGGCACGGCCTAATTGCACGATCGGTACGGCGCTTGCGCCAGGTCAACGAGTTCACGCAAGGCCTGCTCGTGGTTCACCTATCACACCACGCAAACACGCCAGCGGCCGAGGAAGAAAACCGCGCGGATCGACTCGGCCATCACCTGAACTGGTCGGAAGCCAAAGTGGTCAAGCAACTCAAGGCCGCGGAACGTAACGGTTTGATCGTGCGCGACGGCACAATGATCCGGCTCACCAATGACGGCAGCCAGCGAGCCAAGGAGCTATTCGGTTAAGAAATTTTTTTACCACGAAAGACACGAAACACACGAACGAGATCCGCAAGTCTCAACTTCCGTGTATTACGTGTCTTTCGTGGTAACTAGTTCCAGCACGCTTGACATACGAGAATCGAGCCCACCAGGCCCAGCGTGAACACGCATGACATCAGCAGAATGATCGACTTAGCACCGGCAATGTCTTCCTTTTGAAACGCATGAATCTGTTCAGGCGAGAAGTTGCCGTCGCGGTCCGGCATTGTTGTTCCCAACCCGTGATGTTCCGCCGCCATCGTTTGCACCTCGTGAATGAATCGAATCGTAAATATAGCGTGATCGGAGGCCTGTTGCAACGGGTGCAAAACTACGTCAGCGCCGTGCGATGAAAATGCACGTGTTTCCAGTCTTCGCCCTGCTTCTGCCAGACGCGCGTTTCGGCAAAGGCCTGCGAATTGGCAGTACCGTCGGGCATTTCTCGTTGATTCAGCCGGACGTAAGCCACAATAGCGGCATCGCCCAATACACGCACTTTCGGGGCGATCATCGTTGTCTGCGCCTGACGGGCAGCCCTCGGGCTGATATCGAAATAGAAGTAATGGAATTGCAAACCCTCGACAAGCGCGCCATGAGCCTCCGGTTCAAAGGCGGTCACGCTGGGGTCGCACAAGGCCTGATATGTGGCCCAGTCGCCTCGCGCAATGCTGTCGAGCAGGAGTTGATTTTGCTCCAGAACCTCAGCGGCGGTCGGGTCCATGAAATGGTCCCTCCGAATGAGAAACGA
>JANLTA010000986.1:0-7640 GCA_031362705.1 Gemmataceae bacterium
GTCTTCGACGCTGAATACGTGAAACAATGGCGATTGATCTTCGGCTTGGCCACGCATGATCGCTCTCCCTGCGGTCGCTTGAGGAAAGATTAGCGCGATCACGCCCGGATTTCAATGGGGTTCTTCAGCAGCCTGCTAGACCACTTTCAGTCCGACCACACCGGCAATAATCAGCGCCACGCACAACAAACGCGCAGCGGTTGCCGGCTCCTGGAACAAAAGAATGCCCGCAGTGACCGCACCGACGCTGCCGATGCCGGTCCACACGACATAGACAGTGCCAATCGGGATGGATCGTTGGGCGAGCAGCATCAAGCCAAAACTTGCCAGCATGGATGCCACGCCGAGAAGCGCCGGGATCCAACGGAAGCCGGCTGCATCGTACGCAAACTTGAAGCCCACGGGCCAACCAATTTCCAGCACGCCAGCCAACAACAGAAATACCCAGTCCATGACAAGACCTCGACGTCCAATCTGGTTCCCCTCTCCCCTTGGGGGAGAGGGGTTAGGGGTGAGGGGTTTGGACCTTCGTGAGTCAAGCGTCAACCCCTCACCCCCGGCCCCTCTCCCCCAAGGTGAGAGGGGAGCAAGAAGGTTTAAAACTAATCCAAATCAAATCGATGTGTATCACCGACTCACCGCCACAGTCTCGGGCACTTGCAACTCGGCCATCACGGTCTTGCCGCCACGAACCTCGATGCGGTACACGCCGGCCCAGCCTTGGACTTCCATTCTCACTTCGTAGTTCTGAGTTTGCGTCATAGATAGCGGCGGTGTTTCGTATCCGCGCTCGACGCCGGTTTGCGCGGTGAGCTGACCATCAATGAACACGATGGCCCGCTCCGGCACGCGCAAATAAATCTTGGCCGACTGGCGCTCTTCCTGCTGCACGAGGATGTTGCTTAGAATCGGCTCTTGCGCGCCATTCACGGGTGCGGCCCCGCCGCCAACAGGTGCGGCGGGTTTCAAATTGTCCACCGGGGTCAGCGGTGCCGGGATCTGCGACTCTTGATTTCGATAAGGCGCTTTAGCCGGCGGTTGCAAATCATCGGACTTCAGAACTTCCAGGCGGTACGACTTGAACAAGTTGTTGGTCGAGAACTTTACTGACTCCAACATGTCGGCCCACGTGCCGGCGGGGCGGCCAAATTCGCGGACGAAGGCTTGTGTGAAGCAACCGCCATAATTTCCGCGGGCGGCGGCGAACTCGCCGGCCGAGCAGCCGTGCAAATCCACGATGCCCTGCGTGGCAAAGAATAGCTTTTCCAGCCCGCCGGGGCCGGGGTCCGGCGTTTCCGCTTTCTTGGTTGGTTCGGCGATCGTCGGGCGGGCGGCCGGGTCGGTCAACAGGATTGTGAGGCGGGCACCTTTCGCCAGCGCCATTTTCTTCAATTCATCGCGCGGCATCTTGGCCATGCCGACTTTGGGCGTCAGCGTCACAGTCGTGCCGGCTTCATCGTATTCGGCCGCTCCGCTGTAATAGACCAGCAGCGTGTCGTCTGCTTTCACCGGCACGTCCTGGAGTTTGCGCGTGACCGAATCAGGCGTCAGGTCAGCGGTATCTAATCGAGCGACGGCGGCAAGTCGCTCGGGTCGAATACCATTCTTGACGAGCTGCAAAATCAACTCGGCACCGGCGGCATTGGTTTTGCCAGTGTCATTCGCTTCGTTATCCGCCAAAAGGATGACATGAAGCTTGGACAGGCTACCCTTTGGCATATCCGGCGGGTCGTTAGGACGCGGCTCGTCAATGTCCACACGGGGGCGCGGCGGCCGCACGGGTTCCGATGTAATGAACCGTGGCGGCGGCGGTTCCTTGGGCTTACCTGTGGGAATTGGTTGCAGGCGAACCACTGTCATCGGCGCGTCCAAGGACAAGTCCAGGACGACGCCGGCGGCAAACCAGGGCTGGCAACTCGGCGTGAACGGCGTCGTCCACGGAGCGGCATTCCACATGCCGGTCGGCAAGCAGGGCAAACACGTTGAGCACGGAGGCCCAACGCGTTCGAGGTTTGCCGCGCTGAGTCGTTGCGAAAGGCCAACGAGCAACACGACAACCATTACCACGACAAGGATAAGAGAAATGAACCGCCTCATGGCCGCACTCCTTTGAGCCAATGAGCTATTGTGAATCACGACGGCGAACGAAGTCGGTGTGCGAAGTCGCTTTGTCGTTTTTACAAGTGAACCAGGCGGAATCGTGCGGGGTAGAGATGTTGTAGCGCGACTGGCCGTCGTCCGGTTTCCGGTGCCGCTATTTCTGAGAAAATGGTTCAAGACGCGGTTTTTACTCAAGTTTCTCATCAATAGCGCGCAAGCCGGCGCGCGATTTCACGTTTCGCAGGTAGCGCGTCGCGGCTACCGCTGTTGCCATTCGCGCACGGCCGATATGCGTTGACGGCCTAAAAACCAACGATTCCGTGTGGTGCTGCCTTCGACAGGGATGTCCGAATCGCCTGAGAAACCATGACCTTTGCACTGATACCGCCGTCCGACTTGAGGAAATCCGTTGACATTCGCCCTACCGTGTAATGCTCGTGCGTGACACTCCACAGCGACGGATCGAGCCGATTCGGGCAAGGGCGGAAGAACAATCCGCGGACCGAACAGGTTGACGGTCAGTGGTGTGGCGGTCATGTTAGTCTGAGGCATTCTCCCGCAAGCCCAAGGTTTGCGCGCCCGCCGCCGACTCCGAGCGCTCGCCGAATCATCGCGCCCGTTATTGCTTGACAAGATCATCCGGATCCACCGGGGTCCGATTCGAGGAACCGCGACATGTCAAAGCCTTCAGTCCGCCGCTTCTTCTCCGAGATCTTCGGCCGCACCGACGACTTGCACGCCGCGAGGAACAAGCACCGCAGCCGCCGGATGAAGTTGGAACGGCTGGAAACGCGAGATGTGCCATCGACAGCGATTCCATTGAACGGCGGAACGTGGACGGAAGTGGGTCCACGGCCAATTCTCGGTGGCGAAGCTTTAGGTATGCCCACTACCACAGGTCGATTTGATTCCATTGGTATCCCGCAGGTGGCTCCCGGCGTAACGTTCGACAAGAGCTATCCGAATCTCTACGCGGCGTCGGCACAAGGTGGTATTTGGACGAGCGTCAACGATGGCACGACTTGGACGCCGCGCACTGATAAGTTGACTGCCAATAACCCTGTTAATAGCGCGACATTGATTCGAGCCGTTCAACGTGATTCCAGCCTCACGACGCTGGATGATACAGTTTACGCCGCCTCCTTCGCCAATGGCGGAGGCTTCCTGTATTTCTCGACGGATAGCGGAGCGACATTCACACAATTGGGTGTGACGGCGTTCAATCAAGGTCGGCGCATTACCGAGTTCATCGTCATCCCGGGCGCTACGCAGGCGACGGACTTGATATATGCCGCTGTCGTGGGATCCCCGCTCGCAGGGCCTTCGGGTATTTACCGATCAATCGACGGCGGAGCGACATGGACCAACATCACTGCTGTCGGGTTCCCATTCGCCCAAGTGAACGGCTTGGTTTTTTCGGACGTGGACGTTGATCCGACAAACCGGGAAGTGCTTTACGCTACGGTGAATGCCGATCCGGCCACCCAGTCGGCCGTTGGCGTTTACCGTTGCACCAATGCTTTTTCGACTCCAGGAACCGCCGGCCCGACACAGCCGGCATGGCTATTGCGTCTCGGCGGCGGCAGCGTGTTCTCCGCGACGTTGCCCACGCGGTTGCAAACGGTCGTCGCACCCAATTTGCCGAGTACGTTGTTTGTATCCGTGGCGGCGGGCGGCATCTATGGCGTATACCAATCCAATGATACGGGCATCAACTGGACACCCAATCTGACGACGACTTTTGGCGGCGCAGTCCCTGACTACGGCGCCGCCTCGGGTGCGGGATTCGGCGGCACCTACAGCCGCATTATGGTGGATCCCACCAGCCCGCTGAACCCCAACCAGCAGATTGTCTTTGCTGGCGGTGCCGGCGATGACGACGATGGCAGTCAGACAATCAACAACCAGTTTATCCGCAGTGCGAACAGCGCGACCAGTTGGACTAATCTCACGTTCAACGGAGATGGCACAGCGGGAATGGTCTATTTCGGCATTCGTGACATGGGCTTCGATCGCATGAATCGTGTTGTCGTCGCGACCGAGGGCGGCCTCTTTCGGCTCGAACCCAGCGCGCTGATTATCGGCACCACCGTGTGGAAATCGCTCAACGGCAAAGCGGGGGTCGGAAACAACAACGGCACCGGCGCGATCAATACAACTCAGGTCAATGCGTTCGGGCAGGCCATTCACCCGTTTGATCCGAATCAGGCCTTTGTCAACGATGGTCCCTTTCACAGCGCTGCTAAGTTTAACAATCTGCCCGCGTGGCAGACCATGGATTCGCGCACTGCACCGTGGTTTCACGTCAATCCCGTGCCACTGCCGCACTTTTCTGAGCAGACTGGAAACGCGAACGCCTTTTACGACTTCAACACACCCAGCAATATGTTGCGGGTGGGCAACGGCGGCGTAAGGCGATCGATAGATGGTGGCAACACTTGGGACTTCGCCAACGTTCCATTTGCGTCGGCCGGGGCGTTTGTCTCCGACCCGTCGGATTCACGGCGCTACTACTCAGCCAATCCGGGCGATGACGTCTACATTTATGATTTGCCACAGGACGCCACTGCTACCCTGGAAGCGTTTTTGGGCTTCCGTTTGCCTTCGCTCGATTTTTTCCCGATTGGTCAAAATCCTGGCACCGTTACAGCCATCGGCGTCAGCCGTCAGTCCAATTTGATTTACGTTGCCACCACTCCGGGCATTTACGAGTCCGAAATCCAAACCGATCCACCGGGAGCTCCCGTTCCGGCGGTGCGGTCACGGCTTTTCGTAATCAGTCCCAACGGCATTCCGAATGCGGCTGGGGTACCCACGTTCGCCTGGATTGAATTGTCGCTACCCGTGGCAGTGTCCGGCAACACGACGGGTACGATTCCACCTGATCGGATTGATCAGATCATCGTTGACCCCAACAATCCCTTCAACGTATTTTTCAAGACGCAGGGTGCGCAAACCATTTACAACATGCGCTCCGCGTCAATCAATTGGATGGCACCGCCACCGCAGCCAAATCCTGGCCCGCCGACGTTCATGGGGCCGAATCCCGTTCTTGCGATAGCGACCGTCAATTGGCAACAGATCAACCTGACGGGCGGTGGTAATCAGCCACCGACGTTTACCAAGGCCCAATCGACCGGCGTCACCGTGATGACGTATGACCCAAACATCGGGACGAATTCCAATGACGACGTCCTCTACATCGGCACGAACTACGGCGTCTATAGTTACCCAGTCAATCGGACTCAAACGAACAACTTTATTTACACTCGCGTCGGAGCCGACGAACTTCCCAACAACGCCGTTCGCGACCTCGACATCAACACGACGACGGGCGTCCTATCGGTTGGCTTGAATGGCCGAGGCGTCTGGCAGTTCCAGATTCGAACATTGGTTCAGGGTCAGGTCTTCACCGACACAAACGGTGACGGCAACGTGAACACCGATCCGGTGCAACCGGGCATCGTGGTCGAATTGGTGGATGCCTCCGTAACGCCAAACCAGGTCGTTGCCACGACCGTTTCCGACGCGAACGGATTCTATTTCTTCCGCAGCGTGCCGGCGGGCACCTATTCCGTGCGCACGAACTTGCCTGCCAATCTCGTTCGGACGACCCAAAACGTTACGCCGTTTACGGTGAATCTGCGTGACGTGGTGTTCCCCACGCCCGTCCCACCACCGATGGTCACGCCACCGTTGACAACGTACCGCGACGGGATGAATATCGGCGTCTTCCAGCGCGGTTCGATCCGCGGGGTCAAGTTTGAAGATCTGAATCAAAACGGCATCAAAGAGCCGGGCGAGAACGGCGTTCCCGGATTCACGATTTACATCGATGCCAACAACAACGGCGCCTTTGATCCGACCGATCCTAATACGGTTACCGATTTGGCAGGCAACTTCACATTTCTAGACTTAGGACCGGCATTCATAAATGGCATCGCCCAACCCAACACGACGGCACCGATCTATCGGGTACGCGAAGTCCAGCAAGCTGGCTGGCAGCAGACGGCTCCAGCACCTGGCCCCGGCGGTTTCTTCACGCTTAGCATCAACAGCAATAGTCAAATCACCGGCATCCAGTTCGGCAACTTCCGGGCCGGCGCGATTTCAGGCGTCAAGTTCCTCGACGCTAACAGCAACGGGCGATTTGATGCGGGAGAAACAGGACTTGCCAATTGGCGGTTCTTCGTCGATGCCAACGGCAACAACGTCTTCGACGCGACGGAAACCAACGTCCTGACAGACGTCAATGGCGTCTTCCAGTTCATTGCCTTGCCGGCAGGGACCTACCGCATTCGCGAGCAGCAACAGGCCGGGTTCATTCAAACCACGCCAAATCCGGCAGACGTCGTACTCACGGGTACCAACTCGGTCAACAATCTCCTCTTCGGAAACGTAACCCTTGCCGATTTCCGACTGATCAACGGTTGGACGCCGATTGGACCACAGCCACAACTCAATGGCTCTGGCATCGGGAATCCATCCGTCAGTGGTCGCGTCAATTCCATTACCACTGACCCGACCAATCCGAATCGCTACTTCATCGCGACGGCTGGCGGCGGCATCTGGCGCACACTGAATGGCGGTGGTTCCTGGACGCCGTTGACAGACAACATTCCCGGCCTGACTCCGTTCCAGGTGTCGCCGTACACGGATTCGATCTACATGTCGCCTTCGAATCCCAATGTGATTTACGCAGCCCAAGGTGATTCCCCGGGCGGAACGCCCGGTCACGGCATTCTGAAATCGACCGATGGCGGTACTACTTGGACTCTCTTGCAAGGGCCTGGTAATGCGTTTGCCTTTAGTGTTATTCCCCAACTCATCGTGGATAAGAACAACAGCAACCTTGTCTTCGCCGCGATCAATGGTGGCGGTGGAGTCATGCGAACCACGGATGGCGGCCTGAACTGGACGAGCATCTCCGCCGGCGATCCGTTGGTAGCCGGTCGATTCTTCTCCGACATCCAAATCGATCCACTCAACTCCAACGTGGTGTATGCCGCCGCCGGCGGCATCTACCGGACTTCCAACGCGTTGTCGGCATCTCCGACGTGGACGTTGCTCATTGGTGGTTCGGCGTTTGTCCCAGGATCGTTGCCAGGCAACATTCGTTTGGCGATTGCTCCGTCGCAACCCAGTACGATTTATGCGGCAATCGCGCGAACTGCTGACGCCGATGGCAAATCGCGATATCTGGCCACCTACAAGTCTTCGGACTCCGGGGTTAACTGGACAAACTTGGTAAATGCTCCGGACTACATGCGCGATCAGGGTGACTATGATCTGGCTATCATTGTCAGCCCCACGAATCCAAATGTCGTTATCGCGGGAGGCGACGGCGGCGGGCCAAGTCAGAACACGAATCTCATCGTAGCCAGCAACGACGGCGGGATCACCTGGCGCGATATGATCGCAGGCTCGGGTGCCACACTAGGGCCACATACCGACCTCCATGCGCTGGCGTTCGACAAGAGCGGTCGCCTGCTAGTGGGTTCGGACGGTGGCATGTTCCGATTGAATAATGCCACGCTCCC
>JANLTA010000255.1:0-4536 GCA_031362705.1 Gemmataceae bacterium
GGCCCCGAAATCAGCCAGCAACCGACGCCAAGATCGCTCGCGCTGCGGATCCCGCTGCCGCGCCGCCATCGCCATACCCTCCGGGCATCAAAACCCCAAGGATAACACGGCCTTCAAGAAGGGAGTTCGCGGAACGGACACCAGCCACCGCCCGCGATGTACCGTTCAACGGCATCTTTGGCGTCTTTGAGGCCTACGCCGTGTTGCTGGCGGTAGGTCTTGATGGCTGCAATCTTTTGGGCTGGATTGTTGGCCAACGCCTGCCAAGTCTCTTCCGTGGGTGGCGTGTATTGCAATCCCAAGTTCGACATGATCAAATCCAATTTCTGTTCGATACGGAACAGCCGACTGCGATCGACCGGGAGGAATCGCGACGCGGCCGCCACCGCTACGCCTCCTGAAAACAGCGCGATGATGCCGGCAATGATGGCGAAGTCCGTAAACTCAAGGACGGCAAATAGCATCGGTGAACCCCTTCATAGACATTGATAAACATAGGTGCTTCGTATGCCATCAACTTAAGCCGTAACCGTTGGAAGCGGCAGGTTTTCGACTTGTTAAGATTGGGATCCGCGGCTTCATGTTCTCCTGAGCGGCTTGCTTCTCAAATCCCACCAACAAATACGCCGCCAAGGAACGATGGGTCGTAGGCGAGGAAGCCGTGGAGGAAGTTGGCCGATGAGCCGCGAAACACTTTGGCGACCTGGCTGATGCCGGGGCCGCCGGTGGTGATGATGTCGGGCAGGCCGTTGCCGTTCGCGTCACGAATGACGCCGACGCGCACGCCGCCTGTATATGTGCTGGCATAAGCGAAGAAACTCTGCATCACCGTCAAGTTAACACCGTTGAAGACTTTGACGTGCGGTCCGCCGCCGGCACCGGGACCAGTCACGATGTCGGCTTTGCCGTCACCATTCATATCGCCAGCAGCCACGAATACGCCGCCGCGAAAACTGATGTCATACGCCATGAAGCTCTGCAACACATTGGCAGCGTTGGTTCCATCGAACGCGCGAACATGCGGGCCGCCGCCGGCACCGGCACCCGTGACAACGTCAGCTTTGCCGTCGCCATTGACATCTCCGGCCGCGACACGGACGCCACCGGCAAAGGTCGCGACATAAGCGTAATAACTCTGCAACAGGGTTCCATTTTTGCCGCTGAACACTTTGACATGCGGTCCGCCACCGGCATCAGCACCGGTGATGGTGTCGGCATGGCCATCGCCATTGGTATCGCCCGAGGCAATGTACACGCCGCCGACGAAACTCGGAACATAGGCCATGAACTGCTGAACCAGTGCATGAGTCTTGCCATCCCAGACGCGAATGTTCGAACTCAGGCCCGGTCCCGGCGACGTGATGATATCAGGCACGCCATCGCCGGTGACGTCGCCGCCGGCGACGCGGACACCGCCATGGAAACTGGCGTCGTAGGCGTAAAACTCCCACGAGAGAATCCCGGTCTGCGCATCGAACACGCGCACATGTGGGCCGCCGCCCGCGTCCGCTCCGGTGACCGTGGTGACAGTCGGCGGCGGGTTGCCGGTTGTACCGTAGGTGAAACGATCGCCCGTAGTGACCGCGCTGATCCCGTAACCAAAGATCGGACTTTTGTTATTGCTCAAACTGCTTCCGGTAGTAATGCCGGATTGCACGCGGACATCGACCGTGCCGGTGCCGGCCGGGGCCACGGCAACGATGTGACTTTCGTCGATATAGGTCACCGATTTTGATGGCGTCGTGCCAAACATCACCTGCAGACGCCCGGCTGCGCCGCCAAAGTTCTGGCCGTTAATGGTAACCGATGTGCCTGCCTGTCCGCTGTTGGCGCTCAGGCTTATCACCTGGGGCGTCAAATCCACAACTTCAAAGTCGCCAAAGTGCAGACTCTTCAAGCCGTGCTGTGTGTCCTGAATGTCGTTGTCGTTCCAGGTGAGAACGCGTTGGTTGCTCGCATCGACGGCGTAGCTCGCGCCGGAGAAATAAAAGTTGCTGCCGTTGTCGGCGACAATCATGCCGTAGTCTTTCATGGCCTGGGCGACGATTCGCGCCTGCGGATTCAACGACGTGATATCAACGCTGGCCTTGAGGCGGAAGCGGGCACCCATCGGCGGCTGAACCGTGACGTTGTTATTGCCCGGGTTGGCCGTGTGCGATGCCGGATAGATGTACTGATTCAGAACGACGCTGTTTTGCAGGGTGAAACGGATCGCATGATTGATGACACCTTGTCCTCCCTGACTGACGGGTAAGCCTTCGTCGGGCCGCACCAAGCCAGCGAGAATCGACAACCCGGCCGCGTCGGCCGAGGTCCAGCCGAGCGTGCGAAACGTGTTGGACTTCATATCCCAGACCGATTCCTGGTCGGCGTGCCATTTGCCATCGGTGTTTTCGCTGGGGCGCGATGCCCGGTAAAACTCGTAAGCTACGTTGTTATCGACATCGAAGATAAGCAAATGGGAATCGCCACGATTATCGACACCGACACGTGGACCGCTTTGGTAATCACCTTCAATAGTTGGATTCAGCGGGATCGGCGCTGCGATGATATCGCTTTCGTCGTCGTAGGCGTCGATGACGATGGCCGCCTTTGCGGTGCTGTTGCCATGCACGACGTTGTAGGGGATGCCGTAAAGATCAACGCCGGAGTTGAAGTTCTGGCTGAAATCGGGATGCAGCCGGCCATTGCCCGAATTGGTAATGATGCTGTTCATGATGGTCGCCGAGTTCGCGGCGACCGGCGCGGCGCTGATTTTCTGATTCCATGAGTTGTCCGTCGGAAACACCTGATTACCCAGGAGGGTCGGCACGGTGCGATCTTCCAGAAGTGCTACGCCGACGTTCCAATGAACGGCAGTGCGATGATTTGATTGGCCTAAGCAGCGCGTCCAGAATGAGTTGCGCGACGACATGGCAAGTAAGCTCCCGATAAATAAGGGGGCCGCAGAAGTTACGAAGGCCGGCGACGATAGCCACGCGGACAATCGTGGCCAAGACGGGAAAGGGGTGGTGCTTTGCTCGCAGAGTTTACAACAGCGCGTGCGGGCACCGAAGTATAGGTCGCGATGGCAAATATGCAAACTAGATGATGGCCTAAGCGGGAGTAAGTAAGTGCGTAATCAGATTGCGCCGGCAGAACTCGAGCGACGACGACGGCGAATCACCGCAGCGGCAAGCCCGATGCATGACAGCACGATAGACGACGGTTCGGGGACGGTGGTTAACACAAGTTGCGTTACTCGGCCTGACGAATCCCTAAAGACCTCCTCGCGTTCACCAACAAACGGGTCAACGAGTGTCGTGATGGCGCCTCCGAAGGCGAATTGTCCCGAGGACGAATTGAGTGCGAGGATCGCGGCACTGTTCAACGTAATGTCGATAAAGGAGTTGTTATCGGCGGTCGAAAATGTACGCACTGCGTAAACGGTTCCCGTGCCCAGATCATTGAACGCGGCCACGCCTCCGGTTCCCGCGATCAAGTTGGCGATCGGTGTGGAGACGTCAAAAATCGTGAGATCCTCTGTCGGCCCCTGAGTCGACCCGAACCCGTTGGTCGGATTAAACAAGCGTAGACTCGCGGCGATAATCGGGGTGGTGTTCGGTCCCAAATCGAACACAAGAAAGGCCCGGTTCTCAGCGACCGCATCATTGAGCGGGTCGCCGCACATATAGCTGTTGAAGCCGCCAATAGCCCCGTCGTTCCGATAACCGTCATGAACGGTCGAACTTATTGTGACAATTTGGGCCTGAGCAACTGCGGGAGTCAAAGTCAACAGTGCCGCGGTTACTATTGGCGCGATGAAATTGCGCGGACGCTTTACGTTGAAGATTCTCATTGGTGCCTCGTCATGATGTCGAACGAACAAGCCACCATCGACAACACGACAAACACCGGCCGGTACTACCGTCCTGGAAGGAAACTTGCGTTCATGCAAAGGCACTGATGAATGAAACTGCTAACCGATGTACACCGGAGCAAGCGCATCCGGAAACGCTAAATCCATTGCGAAATCGTAGTGTACAGCACGAATGAAATGGAGTCAACTATTTGGGCAAAATAAATCGGTTGCGGAACATATTCGATCCATGAGTAGGTGGGCCGCGACGGTGCGGCCCACCCGGATGCCGTTGGCCATCACAATTCAGTTGTCAAAGAACACTCTCGCTGGCGACTATCCACCAGCCTCAGATCGCGGCGCACGATCCTCGATCCTCACTCCTCGATCCTCAACACCTAACTCCCTCGCTCCCCATAGCCGCCCGCGCGCGCAATGCCACGCGCTGGAAAGGCGATGCCTGCGGGCACTTGGGGGTAATGGTCACGCTCGCCGCGACCGCGGCGGCCAACCTGGTGGTTGCGCTCGCCGCGACTGCGGCGGCCAACCTGGTTACCACACTCGAGGTGGGCGTGTGTGGAGCATTCCTTGTTGAGCCGAATGAAGTTCACCCGGCTCACTCGTCGCTGATGGCGAGGGGGTAGGTGGGGTGGTTGTTTACGCGACAGTGCTGGGCTGTTGTGTCCCGCGGCATCGCC
>JANLTA010000281.1:0-2201 GCA_031362705.1 Gemmataceae bacterium
ACCAAGGCCGCGCTGCATTCCTTCACGCTCAGTTTACGCCACCAGTTGCGAAACAGCAGCGTCCGCATTGTCGAGTTCGTTCCACCCATTGTTGACACGGGCCTCGATGGTTCTGACCGCCGGGAGTCCGCCGCCGGCCCACCGATCATTTCCGCCGCCGCGTTTGCCGAGGAGGCGTTGTTGCGCCTGGCGCAAGGCGAGACAGAGATTGTCGTTGGCATTGCCAAGGGCCTCCGACACCAAGGTGAGGCGATGTTCAAGGCGCTCAACCAAGGGTAAGACCCTGGCCTGTCGGCGTGGATCAAGAGGCTCAGCGGGCAGGCCGGCATGGACGTCCGACCGCACGAAGCCGAACGATTGCGGCGGCGAATGGAGCTGACCCCTTAGTTCAAGTTTCGCACTTTTTGCCAGCATGGCGACTGCTAGCAGGGGAGTGAAAAAGTGGCGATCCTCGGTCACAATGTGGGTTGAAACCACAACCCCGCAAAGTGAGGAGAATCGCCATGTCACTTGTTACCTCATTCGCCTTCCTACTTCAAGAGTTCGCGGTGGTCATGAACGTGAGGACGTTTGAAAACTTCTCCACGTTGATGGCGGGTTGGGTCTTCTGCCAGCGACGCACCGTCACCAACATGATCGTGGCCGCCGGAATGGCAGGTGTGAAACATCACAGCCTGTTTCATCATATTTTTGCGGCAGCCCAGTGGTCGCTCGACGAGGCCGGGCTGGCCGTGTTTCGCGTGGTCGAACCGTACGTTGGTGATGAGGTGACGATGCTCGCCCTCGACGACACGCTGGCGCACAAACGAGGCCTGAAGATTTTCGGAGTGGGGATGCATCACGATCCTCAGCTTTCCAGCCGCAAACATGTCGTGACTACTTGGGGCTTGAACTGGGTGGTGCTGGGAGTCGTCGTTCGATTTCCCTTGTGGCCAGACCGTCCCTTCACTCTGCCGATTCTGTTTCGACTGTACATGAACAAGAAGTCGTCCGGCAAATGGCGGAGGAAGTGTCGGCCCCGGCCGGAATTGGCCGTGGCGTTGCTGCGGATCCTCTGCGGACACCGGAAAAACCGGCGTTTCCACCTGGTCGCCGATTCGGCATACGGCGGATTTAGTGTGGTGAGCCAGTTGCCCGAGAACTGTGATCTCACCAGCCGCTTGTTGCTCAACGCACGGCTCTACGAGGCACCACAGCCCTCTCAGGGGCGTGGTCGTCCGCGCGTCCGGGGACAACAACTGCCGACCCCCACCGAAATGCTCCAGAAACGCGCGCGGCGCGAGAAGTTGAAGATCTACGGCCGCAAACAGGAAATGCGACTGTGCGAAACGGTCGCCCGCCTGTTCAAGTTGCCGAAGCGACCCGTCCGTGTCGTCGCGGTCGAAGCCCTGTCGGGCGGCCGCGGCCGCGAGGCGTTCTACTCGACCTGCCTGACAGCGACCGCAATCCAGATCCTGACTTGGTACTCGTATCGTTGGTCCATCGAGCAAACTTTTCATGACAGCAAGCAGCACTTGGGATTCGAAGAGCCGCAAGGATGGAGCCGTCGAGCCGTGGAGCGTACGGCCCCGATTGCCATGCTGCTGTACAGCCTGATCGTGGTGTGGTTCATCGAGTACGGACACCGAGCCTACCGCGAGATCTACCGCCCGTGGTACGTGCAAAAGAAAGATCCCTCGTTCGCCGACATGCTCCTCACTCTGCGACGCGAAAGTGCGGAAGAAAATATTTCCTGCTTGGGCCTCTCGGGACCAGGTAGTCAAAAAATCAACGCGATCATCGATCATCTATTGGAAACCGCTGCATAGACGAGGCTATCGACCCTCGCGGCGATAGCAAAAAGTGCGAAACTTGAACTAAGGACCGGCGCATCAATAACTGTCGCATTCAGATGTAGCCATGCTCGCCAGAGCGTGGGTAATTTGCGTTTCAACCCACGCTCTGGCGAGCGTGGCTACGACACTTTTTGCTGCGCCGGTCCCTAAGGTCCAACGAATTGAGTTCGGATAAGACGGCGATCGCCTCGACAGCCACGATTGCAC
Organism: Gemmataceae bacterium; assembly: GCA_031362705.1. GTDB lineage: Bacteria > Planctomycetota > Planctomycetia > Gemmatales > Gemmataceae > JAIBBI01. Next base: position 2,043 of record JANLTA010000281.1, read on the forward strand.
AGCGTCACTTTGGATCGGAAGGACTTGGTCGAGGGCCGATTACGTAGCGTGGGCTTTAGCCCACGTCGCACTAATTCGCCGGTAAGGACCGGCGCATCAATAACTGTCGCATTCAGATGTAGCCATGCTCGCCAGAGCGTGGGTAATTTGCGTTTCAAC
>JANLTA010000285.1:0-7904 GCA_031362705.1 Gemmataceae bacterium
GATGCGGTAGACGCCGGCCGGATCGCCATCTCGGGTGGATAGGGCGTTTTTTTCCCTGGTCTCCAAAATGTTGAGCAATGGCTCGAATAGTAACAGCGGTCCGCCGGCGATCACCGACGTGGCGACGTTGCTATTGATGTAAGAATGACCGTCGGTATGCACAAAGATGTCGGAGTGCAGGCTATGATACTCATCAACTTGAAATGTGCCATTCTTCACCAACGCGAAGGCGGGGTAGTGCTCTCGGACCACATTGGTGGCGGCGTGAGCGGCGAATAGCAGCCAGACTGTCAGAAAAATGCGCATGTTCATTGCCGGAAAGCACTGTTGTGATTGAGCGGAAGAAATACTAACTTCGGCGTCTTCATGAACCCTGCTAATTGCCCCAGTACTTCCCGATCATGCCGATCTTTCGATCCTGCAATACCTGAATAACCCAAAGCGCCAATAATGTGAGGCACATGGTACTGCCAACTAACAACTTCCCACGATTGCATCGGTAGAAGATCGCCCCGGGATTGGCGAAAAATCGTCCGGAGTATAGCGCGACGAGCGGCATCACACCGATATGGTAGCGCGAATGACCAAAGACGACGGAATGAACAACGCAGATATGAGCGATCACAAAAATCAGTAGCATCTCCGCCCAGCGATTTTTAAACGGGCCGATGGCAAAACCCAGAATTCCGGTCCAGAGGCACAGGACATAGCCACCGCAAACGAGACACGCAAGCGGCAATAATAGACCCTTCGGAACGTTGCCAAAATTGCCATAGGTGGCGCCGGCAACTAGTTCGCGATCAAGACTCCAGAAGCCCAGGAAGTTATCCACGATGTGGCTGGCCACGCGATCAGGGCGTTGAGTGGCGTAACCCAGGGACTGATACACGGCGTCACTATCCATTTGCCCTTCCGTTTTAGTGGACGGTGGTTCGACTTGCCCATGCTTCTGAGCTGGCGGGTCCGGCCGCTTGACACTCCAGGCCCAGTGCAGGATGCGCCCGCTGCTGGAATCGATCAGCGTCGGCGTTCCCTGAAGTCTGGCATTGCGCACCAACCACGGGCCAACCGCTCCACTAAACGCGGTAACGAACACTGCGGCGGCGGCGAAGCGGCGACCCCAACTGAGTTGCCGGTTACAGAGCAACAGGAGTATCATGGCCGGCGGAAAGAAAAACATGGCACTCCGGGTCAACGAAGCCAAACCCAGTAGAAGTCCGGCGCCGGCGATTTCCACCAGTCGGCGCGTGCGAAGGAACCTCACTATGAACAAAAGCGATGAGCATAACAAAAAAGTAAACAACACCTCGGTCAGTAATAGGTAGCTATGACCCCATAGCGATGGGTATGCGGCACACGTGGCTGCCGCGGCGACGCTGGCAGTGCGATCAAACATCTCGCGAGCCAAGCGATACACAATCACGACCGTCAACAGACTGAGCAAGATTTGGGTCAGTCGTACGGCCTGAAAATTCTCGGCCCCGGCAACCGCATAAACGCCGGCGACAAACGTCGGGTACAAGGGCGGCCGCATCGACGTAGATTTGCCGGGCGTGTAGGCGTACTCGCCGCGCTGAACGATGCTGACGGCCAATTTATTGAACTCGACTTCGTCAACGGTTTTGGGTGGGATGCCGTTAAACCAAGGCAGTATCGCCAGCCTTCCCACTAGTGCGATCAACACAATGATGAGTAAACTGCGCGGGAGAAGCCGATCGGATGTACACGCCTGCCCAATCGACCGAGGGGCGGGCGAGTGGCGAGAATCCAGACCGACAGACATCGGGCTGATGTCGGGTTGTAACAGCTTGTTCATGGCGAGGGTCCGAGGACTTTGGACTCATGGACTGAAATCGGATATGCCCTGCGACTCATGTGGTCGCAGGCGGCGTGACCATTGATCGAGGTTCGGATTGATGAGCTTGCTCGTGATTGTGTTGCGATTCACGATAAATCGGAGCGGTGAACGATGGTGCGGGCGTTAACGCAGCGGTTCTCCATTTTTCCTGCGGCTTCACGCCGGCAAAGCCCTCGCGCAAAATTCGCACCAGGAACCGCGTGCCGTGCCGGATGACACGGGACTTGGCTTCGCCGCCCGCTCGAGCACGTTCGTGACTGCTGACTTCCACCACCCGATACCCATGGCGAAGTGCGTTGGCGATGATCTCGATCTCAATCTCAAACGCTTTGGACGTGTAGCGAAAATCCGTGAACACATCCCTGCGAAATACTTTGAAGCCGTTCAGCGCGTCCGACAGATAGCGTCCGGTACACAGACCCATGGTGGCGCTGAGAAAGACGTTACCCAAGGCGCGGATGTGCGTATACTCCTCGCTTCCGCCAACCACACGGGAGCCGATGACCAACCCGACGCCGTCCTGCATTGCGTCGAGAAACAACGGCAAATCCTGGGGCCGGTGCGAATAATCGGCGTCCATCATGGCAAGCAGATCACCATTCGCTTGTTCAAAGCCAGCGCGGAGTGCCATCCCTTTGCCCGATTTACCCGTGTTCGGTACGACGCGGGCGCCGAACGATCGAGCAATCGCCGCCGTCTTGTCCGTTGAACGATCGTCGACACATATCACTTCCCAATCGTACTTGGGTAGTCGTCCAATCGTCTCGTAAAGATCCGCGAGGACACTACCGAGCGTGGATTCTTCGTTCTTGGCCGGAATGATGACAGTTACTTTGGACATTTTGGTGAATTCCTCAATACGTTCGCGAACTGGGTTGAGTCGTTGGTTAGCGGCAACTAAGACTTGGCACCGACTAGCGTCTTAAATGCCATCAGACTGCGCCATCCTTCGTCAACGTGGATCGTTTGAAAGCGGTTTCGCCTTAACACGTCGCGGCCTTCCTGGCCCGAGCGCAATTGCGAGATCTCGTCGGGATGAAAACGAAAGTCCTTTTGCTTCGACGTCGCATGAATGATGCGCTCGGCCACCCGGAGCATTCGTTGCGGCACGGAACTGGTCGCCGGCCACAACAGAATCAGTCGTGCATCCGGCTTGAGCACGCGGTGAAACTCCCGCAGAATACTATCTATCTGTTCGTGCAGAAAATGCTCCATCACGCCGACATTCCAGATACCGTCGAGAGAGTTGTCACGAAATGGCAGGCGGAAGATGTCCGCGCATAGTCGAACATCCATAACCGGGTGGCATTTACTAAGGACGGGCAGGATGAGATCCACAGCCACCAGGGTGCGCTGACTGTCGTGTTTGGAAATCCGCATCGATGTTTCGGAAGTGCCGCATCCTGCCTCAACTAAGACCCCCGCCGTGGGCAGATAGGTGTCAACAAAATGGCGTACCGTGCGCGCGAATATCGCCTTGCGGTACACGCTGAAGAACCTCTGCGACAAGCTGCGCTGCCGATCTTCGGACCAATGATCGGTCCAGTCAACCGCTTCCTGCTTTTTCTCGGTCGTCGCCGGCCGCAGGTCAGCGATGTCCCCGACTACGGAATAAACGACCTGGCAACCGTCACAGCGAAGGTGTTGCCCACTGTGTGACAGCCCACGATGGCACTGAGGGCACGCCAGACGATTGAGAATTCGCATTAGCGGCGATGGGAACGACGGTTCGCCATTTGGCGTGGCGAATGCGCCGGTCTTGATAAATGGCTCTGTGGCGATCATGTGCGTGCCTCTTTGGAATCAACCAATGGCCGGTGTGAGTTGCGGCGCGAGCGGCGAGACGCCGCGTTGATTTATCTTGACCGCCTTACGGCGTGATCGTTTGGTTCCCGAGATATGTGGTAGGAACGCCATCGTGTCCATACCTTCAAACAAGTGCAGGTTCTGCCGGAGCCAACCGACCAGCATTTCAAGACCGGCTGCGGGACGAACACGGGGTTGCCAACCGAAGTCGGTCTGTGCTTTTTTCAGATTGCTGATGTAGACCAGTTGATCGCCGGGCCGCCAATCGGCGAACGAGAATTGCATGGAGCGGCTCAGCTGCTCATCGAGGTTGTCTATCAACTCCAACAATGACAACGTATTGTCCGGACCGCCGCCGATGTTGTACGCTTGTCCGCTGGTGCGGGAGATGCATGCAACGGCACCGTCAAACGCGGCGATCAAGTCATCAATGTAGAGTACGTCGCGAACCTGCTTGCCGTCGCCGTAAATCGTGACGGGCATGTCGAGCAATGCACGGATGGCGAACCAAGCCACCCAGCCCTGATCTTCAATGCCGAATTGGTGCGGACCATAGATGCATGACTGGCGGAATACGACCGTTTTCAACCCATAGATTCGGGCATAATCGAGCATGTACAGATCGCCGGCTCCTTTCGAACAGCCGTATGGCGAATACAAATCGATGGGCTGCGTCTCCGCGACGCCGTCCGCCAGTTGTTCGTATTCGTAACGGCCGGCACGTTCCGAAATGGCAATCTCGGCCATCTTGCCATAGACCTTGTTGGTTGAACTGAAAATCACGATTGGCTGTGATGACGAGAGCCTCACGGCTTCGAGAATGTTGAACGTCCCGCGAGCATTAATATCAAAGTCTTCGCGCGGGTTCGTCACCGACGTCGTCACCGCCACCTGAGCGGCAAGGTGAATGACGACATCCGCCTCATCAACTAGCTTAAGTAACCGAGGTGTGTTGCGTCGAACATCCCCGTTGACGGCCTTTAACCCGCTGCCGAAGGTTTCCCGTAACCAATGCAAATTGTCTCTGGCACCATGTCGGGACAGGTTATCCAAGATGGTGACGTGTTTGCCCTGGCTCAAGTAATGAGCTGCAACATTGGTGCCGATGAACCCGGCTCCGCCCGTAATCAAATAGCTGTCTGGCATGGATGCACCTTTCTCACGAGCGCGGCACTAAGACGGAAATAGCACCGAATCCGTAACGCGTGTCTCCCGATACCGGTTGAAGCACGCGGACTTCGCGATAATTGTCAAGCAGCGCCTTTTTGATGCCGCTGGATTTGCGCCAAGAACTGTAGTCGTACCAGCAATCCGGCTCATGCAATTTGCGAACAAGGATCTTGGTGTAATGCCGATCGTTCAGACGGCCAATCATCGCCGAGAAGTCGCCGGTTTCGCTGAACCCGCGTTCGCCGATGCATGGAGCGCGGTCCTTCATCACCACGCCGTTCGGCACGTACACCCAGGTACCCATGTCAAGCAAAATCGATTCGGGAGACCCGTCGGCGAACTCACGCTCGATTTCGCTCACGTATCGCAAGCCGTCGGCCACGGCAAATCGGACCGGCATTCGCACCACTCCGAGTCCGGCCAGACCGAAGCCAACGATGCCAAGTCGCAAACTCGAACGAAGCAGCGCTTTGGGCATGTCGCCATGCGAACGAGCGATTCGTCCAATGGGCCAGACTCGTGGCAATGCGGCCAGCAACCAGACTCCCGCGAGTAACGACCCCGGTCCCATGTGATTCCGCATGTAGGCGACGCCACTGGTATAAGTCTCGATGGCAAAGAAAGTCAGCGTGACCAGCCACGCGCCAAGGAGTTGTCGATAATTTTCACCACGTAACAGGACCAGGCCGGCGAATAGAGCAGCCGCGAAGTAAGCCCAGGCATCGAGCGCGTGTTCGACGCCGCGCAGTGGCGATACTCCGTGTTTTCCCAGCACGGTGATTGCCCAATACCAGAAATCGTCGCCCCAGCGCAGATGGCAAAATGCCAGCGTAGCGCCGAGTAGCCCGGCGCTGCCGACGCCGAACGTGAACATCCGTGACCAGGAGCGGGGACGGTCGAATATCAACAAGTATCCAAAATAAAGAGGTGCCCAAATGAGCAGGCTTTGTTTTACCAAAAACGCCGCTGCCGGGATCACCGCCATCGCGGCCAGAATGATCGGCGATCGAGTCGTTGCGTACTCCAGTAGTAACAAGAACGCCAACACGGAAATCAATTGAGCCAGCGCGTCGTTGTGCAAGTTGTGGACAAACGGATTCGTCAGCGTGTTGGTGGCAAACAGAACGAGCAACGGCAAAGACGCCACGGCCCATAGTCCGCTGGCAGTCATTGTCCGCAATGGGGCAGCGAGATTGAAAATCCGGCGGCAACAGGCCAGTCCAACCAGTGCGGCGAGGCACGTGTATCCAACCTGGATCATCCTGTACGCCGGGATCGATTGCGCGTGTCCAAAGACTTGAGCCACATAATAAGTCATTAACTGCGTGCCGGGAAGGTACGTGAATGACTCATTGTTGCTCTCGGCCGTGAAATGCGGATAGCCGACACGGTACTTCAGGATGTCGTTGACGAAGTCGCTTTCGGTCCAAATTAAGAAGTCGCCGGGAAACGTCACATAGGGGCTGACCCAATAGAGATAGACGCCGACTAACAGCACCGCGACCGTCGCCAGTAGTATGAGTCCAAGTCGTCCGGGTTCAATTGCCCGTCGCTTCATCGCTACGTACGTGAGTGCAGGAACCATCGCGAAAATTGCAATGGACGCGGCAATCACGGACATGGCTTTTTCGCGCTGATTGGGCCACATGTCGTTGATGCGTTCGATCAACCAGACAACGGGGACAGCAGCCAGGACGGTCACAATTGCCAGCGCGTAGTCGGTCATCGCGCTGCCGCTGCGTGCTTGCCGCGTAGTAGGGCGCTGCAGTTCGAACGGGTTATTGGCGATGAGTGTTTTCATTAGACGGGCCGAGCTTAAACAATCTTCGGCTCGGGGATGGGAATGATGAACTGCCCACCCCGTTTTCTATACTCATGTTGCTGCCGCTGGATCTCGACAGCGAAATTCCATGCCAAGATCAGGGTGAAGTCCGGTTGTCGCTGCAGCAGCACCGGCGCGTCGAGCACGGGAATGTGGGAACCCGGGGCGTAGCGCCCGACTTTGAGCGGATTCTTGTCGACCAAGTACGGCAACAGATCTCGGCCGATGCCGCAGTAGTTCAACATGGTATTGCCTTTGGCCGGCGCGCCATACCCGGCAATCGTTTTGCCTTCCGCTTTCAGATCACCCAACAGCCCGAGCAATTGATCCCGATGCCGGCGCACGCCTTCGGCGAAGTATGCAATTCGCTCGAATCCCACCGAACCCGAGGCCTTCTCTTTGCCGATGAGTTCCATCACCTGAGGCGAGTGAGTGACATGTCCTTCAGCGGGCGCTGCGAAAACTCGCAACGATCCACCATGGACCGTCAAGTGTTCAATCCGGACGACCGAAAGACCGGCGGTTTCGCACAGATGGGTTACCGACTGAATGGAGAAGTAACTCAGATGCTCGTGGTAAATCGTGTCATATTCCATGCGCGCCAACATGGCTCCGAGATACGGGAACTCAAACACGGCCAAGCCGTCGGCGGCGAGAAGAATCCGGGCTCCCTGAAGGAAGTCGCTCGGGTTATCAACATGGGCGAGTACGTTGTTGCCAATGACAGCGCGAGCTGGGCCGTAATCTTCCCTGACTTGCCGGGCCACAGTGGCGCAGAAGAACTGGTTGACCGTCTCGATGCCTTCGCTTACTGATATGCGAGCGAGGTTGGTCGCCGGCTCAATTCCCAAAACCCTGGTTCCAAGATTACGGAAACATTTGAGCAGGCTGCCGTCGTTGCTGGCCACCTCGGCCACGAGGGCCTGGGAATTCAGCCCGAGCATTTCCGTCAGCAGTCGTGCCAGCCGCGTGTTGTGATCGGCGATGGTGGCTGAAATCCCGGATTGATACAGATAGTGTCGGAACATGACGTCGGGATCAACCACGTCCAGCAATTGCACGATGTACCGGTCAGTGGAAAGAAAAACCAGCTTCTCCACCTCGCGCGAAATCAACGCCCAATCGACCCCGCCGCGATGCGCATAAAACTTGATCGCCACACGCCGACCTGTGTTGCAATCCGCCCCCACCCAGACTTCGCCGTAGGCACCCGAGCCAAGAAACCGCTGGACTTCGTAGCCAGGAATT
>JANLTA010000331.1:0-6345 GCA_031362705.1 Gemmataceae bacterium
TTCTCGCCATAGTCCTGGGCTTTGCCGCATACAAGGGCTGGTCAATCGGCACGATGGGCCTCGTTGTGTTCGGCCTCGGTTTGGTGATCTTCGTTCACGAACTGGGTCACTTCCTCGCGGCCAAGTGGTGCGATGTTTATGTCGAGACGTTCAGCATCGGCTTCGGTCCGTCGTTGCCGTTTTGCCACTATCACTTTGGTGAAACCACGTACAAAGTCGGCATCATCCCGCTGGGCGGCTACGTCAAGATGCTTGGTGAAGGTTCCGAAGGCGATGAGCAAGAGGAAGACCCGCGCTCGTTTAAGAACAAATCCGTCGGCCAGCGGATGCTCATCATCTCTGCCGGCGTTATCATGAACCTGATCTTCGCTGCCATCGGTTTCGTGTGCATCTACATGGGACCGGGGCGAAATCGAATTGCGGGCGTCGTCGGCAATGTGGACCCCGGCTCACGCGCGTGGGAAGGCGGTTTGCAGAGCGGCGCGGAGTTCCGCTTGCTCGGTACCAAAGCGAATCCGTTTTTCGATCAGGTCCGCCCCACCGTTGCACTTGCTGGAGCGGGTGAAAAGCTGCCTGTCGTCTATTCGATGCCTGGGCAGAAGGAACTCGTCCACACGACGTTGGAACCCAAGTTCCACGGCAAGGGCGTCGGCCTCAAGCTGATTGGCATCGGCTACCCGACAACCACGACAGTGCATGGCGCGCCGTTGGCCACGCCGAAAATCCCGCCATACGCTCCGCTGAGCGCCGCGTCGCAAGCCACGCCGGCGCTCGAAGACGGCGACACGATTGTGGCCACCACCGATCCTGCGAACCCGACCGGGCCGTTGCTGCCTTTGCCGCTGGATCCACGCTGTCCGCCGAACCCAAAGAACATTGACCCCGACCGACATGATGCCGTCGAATTACAGCGGCGACTCGTCGATCTGGCCGGCCAACCCATGCGGTTGCAGGTTAAACCGGCAAAAGACGGCTCTCCGCACGAGGTCACAGTCCCACCGTCATTTGCCCGCGACTTCGGCCTAGTGATGCGCATGGGGCCGATTTCGTCCGTGCGTCACAAGTCGGCCGCCGAAAAAGCCGGCGTGCAGGCCCGATCAACCGAAGGCACTGTCGGCGATGTCATCGAACGTGTCGAAGTAAAAACTGCGACTGGCATCATCCGCTACACAAACGCCAAGGCCACCACGTCCACACCCGGCGTCGAAGAACGTCCGCTCGATCCAATGCGACTGCCGATGGAGTTAGATCGTTGGGCCGCCACCGCGACTGATCGCACCGTGAAGCTGGGCCTATTGCACGCCGCCGGCCATGAAGAGCGAACCAAGACTGAACTGGAACTTCCGTGGGACTCGAGTTGGCGCTATTCCCGTGAGTTGCCGCCCTCGCCACACGCGCCGATGCCTTTATCAGGCCTTGGCATCGCGTACCAAGTGGAACCCGTGATTGAAGACGTAATCAAGGACTCACCGGCCGCACGTGAGGGGCTAAAGCCGAACGATGAAATCAAATCGGCAAAGGTCTACCGAAGTGTTACCTTTGACGAACCGGAAAATGTCTCGTTGCGCTCGACCGACAAAAAGTACATCGAGTGGCCGCGACTCTTTTGCCTGCTCCACGATGAATGCAATCCGTTGCGTGTCGATCTCGTTGTCGAGCGGCATCTGGATGTCAAGAAGACCGTCGAGGTAAGTCTTAAGGACGTTCCCGAAGACAAGTCATGGCCGTGGGTTTCACGCGGTTTCAACTTCGGCGTGGACACGCGCCATCAGGTAGCCGACTCGCCCTGGCAGGCCATTGTGATGGGGACGCAAGACGAAATCGACACGATGATTCACGTCTATCTCAGCCTGTTGCGCATGGTCGAGGGCGAGATCTCGTTTCTGGATAATGCCAACGGCCCAATCGCAATTGCCGCCACTTCGTACAACGTCGCCAGCGAAAGCGCGGCATCGTTCGTATGGTTGCTGTGTGTTCTCAGCGTGAATCTGGCCGTATTGAACTTTCTGCCGATCCCTGTGCTGGACGGCGGCCACATGGTGTTCCTCCTTTACGAGAAACTTATTGGCCGACCCGCATCCGAAATCGTCCGCACGTCCGCGACCTTCGCTGGCATGGCACTACTGCTATCCTTCATGGCTTGCGTGATCGTGCTCGACGTAATGCGCGTGTTCTTCAAGAGTTGACACGTTACCGACGTCAAATATCGTAATCAGTCGCTTCGGTGGGTCTCGCAGACTCGACCCACCCTACGAATACGTCATCGGCATGGTGTTGTAGTTGTAGGGTGGGTCGAGCTTGCGAGACCCACCACGGTCTCTGGCCACTTTCATGTAACAATACACTTCCATATGACGCGCTCAAGTGCCAATTGCAGTTTCCTGCAATTCACGGCAGCGGGATTCCCGCCAGCACTTCGCCGATCACGGCATCCGCATCCATGCCATCGGCTTCGGCCTCGAAGCTCAGAATGATGCGGTGGCGTAGCACATCCGGCGCAAGACTCTTCACGTCGTGCGGCACAATGTAGCCACGACCTTCCAACAGCGCATTGGCTTTCGCGGCCCGCACCAATCCCAAACTGGCTCGTGGCCCGGCTCCGTATTGCATCAATTGGCCGATATCAAGTCCGTATTCAGCAGGTGCCCTCGTCGCTCGAACAATGTCGATGGCGTACTGAATCACCCGTGGATCGGAATGCGTGGCATCGACGGCGATGCGACATGCATCCAGTTCCGTCGCGCCGATCACGGGCAAGGCCATCGGCACCGGTCCCGTTGGGGCCATGCGGCTCACCACATCCGCCTCTTCAGCTTTGCTCGGATAGTCCAGCCTGACCTTGAATAGGAAGCGATCAAGTTGCGCTTCAGGTAGCGGGTACGTGCCTTCCTGCTCAATGGGATTCTGCGTCGCCATTACCATGAACGGTCGCGGCAGCGGAAACGACTCTTCGCCAATCGTCACTTGCAGTTCCTGCATCGCTTCCAACAGTGCCGATTGCACTTTGGCCGGAGCGCGGTTGATCTCGTCCGCCAACACGAGATTGGCAAACACCGGACCTTGCTTGACAGCGAAGTCACCGGACTGTGGGCGAAACACTTGCGTGCCGATGACATCCGCGGGCAGCAAGTCCGGCGTAAATTGAATTCGCGCGAAACGCAGACTTAGCGCCTGTGCGGCGGTGCGCACTGCCAGAGTTTTCGCCAGGCCGGGCACGCCTTCGACTAAGACGTGTCCGCCTGTGAGCAAGCCGATCATTAGCCGGTCGATGAGTTTGCGCTGACCAACGATGACGCCGGCCATCTGCTCAAAGAACGGCGCAAGTTTCCGACAGCATTCCTTGGCCACGTCATCAACATCGGGCATAAGTGTTCTCGTTGTATCTGACTTGTTTAACTACTTTTGTGATGTGCAGAAGACGAAACCAACCACAAAGACACAAAGGCACAGAGGAAACACAAAGAAAACAGTCTTCTTTGTGCTGCCTTCGTGTCTTTGCGTCTTTGCGGTTTGTATTCATTTGCCGCTCGTTGTGCTGAAAAACCACGTCGAGCTTACGCTTCGAGGCTCGCCATGTGGATGGCATCGACGGGGCAGACCAGGGCGCACAGTGTGCAACTCACGCAATCAATGGGTCGCGGCAGCCACGGTACTTGGCTACCCATTTCCAGGCAAGCCACCGGGCATGCGGGCACGCAATCGCCGCAACCGGTGCAGCGTCGTTCGTCTACAATGGGATATTCAATCATGAATGGCCCATCAACCCTTCGACGATCGCCGGCAACCGCGCCGGCGACACCGGCGGAAACAGCGCGAAGTCCACATCCAAATCCCACGCCAAGGCCGACGTACCCACAGCGTTGTCCGTGTCGCCGACAGCGATCGTACTCACATGCGGCAACGATTCACTGATGCGGGATAGAAGCGTCATTTCCGTATCCGCGGCGGATGGCACCCGCACCACCAGAACGCTTGGCCCCTGTCCGGCAAGCAAACGCACGCACGCGTCCGGTTGCCGCGATTCACGCAACACCCATTTCTTCTCGCCAACGAACGCATCCAATTGTCGGGCCAATCGCCCATCGCGCTCGAAGACCACGACTTGCGGTCGCCGCATTGCTAATACCACTGTGACTTACGATGCTCTTCATAAACAGACTATTCACGCCGCGTCGAAAACGGAAGTGGGCGTCACGCCGCCTTCTTGACTTCATCCGGCCATTCATCAAACCGCACGGCCACGCGCTTGCTTACGCCGCTCTCTTGCATGGTCACGCCGTACAACACGTCGGCGGCGGCCATGGTGCGCTTGGCGTGCGTAATCACAATGAATTGCGAACTCGCGGCAAACTCGCGCATGACATGGGTCAGGCGTGCCGTATTAGCTTCGTCCAGCGCTGCATCTACTTCATCGAGGATGCAAAACGGGCTGGGCTTACTGCGGAAGATTGCAAGCAACAATGCCACGGCCGTCATGGTCCGTTCGCCGCCGGACATCAAGGCGATGCTGCGTAATTCCTTGCCAGGTGGTCGGGCGACAATATCGATAGGTGTTTCCAGCGGATCGTCGGGTTTCTCCAATACAATGTCGGCCATGCCGCCACCGAACAGCCGACGGAACAAGTCTTGGAAATGTACTTTCACGTTGGCGAACGTCTCGACGAACAGCCGCTTCGAGTCGGCATTGATTTTGTGGATGCTGTCTTCCAGCGAACGGCGAGCCTGCGACAAGTCGTCAAACTGAGTTTGCAGTTGCTGGTGTTTCTGTTCAACGGCGGCTAGTTCATCCAACGCTTCAAGATTCACGCTGCCAAGTCGATGCAGCTTCTTGCGCAGGTCGTCAATGTTCGCGGCGGCTTGTTCGGCCGTTGTCTCGCCTAGATCGGGAGCGGCATCTCCCGCCATCGCGGCAGCGAGATCGATCTGATAATCCTCGGCCATGCGCGTCGTCAACGTATCACGCTGATGGCGCAAATCGTGAGCGGACAGTTCGCGAGTATGCAACTCGTCTCGCATCCGTTGCCATGCGGCTTGAGCGGCTTGCATTTGAGCCAATAGCTGGCTCTGTTCCGCACGCACGACATCCATTTCTGCTGTCAGTTCTTGGGCTGCGTGCTCTGCAACTTCACGCCGGGTGTGGACATCCGTCAGTTCAGCTTGCGATGTCGCAATCGATGTCCGACATTCCTCGACCCGGTCTCTTACCGCCGCCATCTGATCAATGAGCGCTTGCAAATCCGCGAGGCGTTCTTTTGCCGTGCGCATAGCTTGATCGTGACGCGCGCGCGCAGCGTCAGCCCGCTCGCGTGCCCGAGCCACGGCGATTTGCGCGGTTGTATGCGCCTGCTGCGATTGCTGTTGCTGGCGTTCCTGATCGCGGATTGACTGTTCGAGTTGCGTTTGCGTGTTGTGTGTGTTTTGTGCCGCCGACTGCGCAGTTTCAGCTTTAGCGAGGAAATCCTGCCATTGCCGTTCGTCGCGGGCTATGTCGGCATTCAGGCCCGACAACTCCGTGCGGGAAATACCAACTTCGCTCTGCAGCCCGGACCTCCGCTCGTTGTGCCGCACGATGCGCGACCGCAACTCGGCATGTTGCTCGGCCAGCACTGCGGCGGCCTGCGCGTGAATGGCCATCGCATCCTCGGCACTGGCCACTTGGTCTTCCAAAGACGCCAACTCGGCATCCACGTCGGCCATGCGCTCGGCCAACACGGCGGCCTGCGCCCGCAAGTCACGCAACTCGCTTTGCCGCGACAGCACGCCAGATTCGGCAGGTTGCCGACCGACAATCAACGATCCATCGGCTTCCACCAACTCGCCAGCCCGCGTGATGAAGCGGTAGAAAGGATGCCGCGCCGCCAAAGCGTGCGCCGTCTTAAGGTCCGGCGCGATGAATACGTTACCCAACAACCGATTCGGGAGTTCACCGAGTTCGGGTGTTTCACACTGGATCAATGTTGCTGCGCACACGGTACCGTCCACCGGCTCCGGCATGATGACATTCGTCGATAAATCAACGAACCCGACGCGGCCCGGCAGGGGTTCAGTCAAACTGTTGAGCCACGGCAGCACGGCCGAGGTTCGGCGCACGATGAAATGCTGAGCAGCCGAGCCAAGTGCCAAGTCAATTAACGGCGCATCGGCCCGCGAAGTCGTCAAACAATCGGGCAGCCAGCCAAGGACGGCATCGTTGCCTGATTCTTTCAGATGATCGAAGACATGCTGAATGCCAGCACCGAGGCCATCGCGTTCCCGATACCAGGATTCGAGCACATCAATGCGACTGGTCAACCCGGCCGCTTCGGCACGCAAGTCAGTCAGCTCCGTCTGACAATCGCCGATCAA
>JANLTA010000354.1:0-4225 GCA_031362705.1 Gemmataceae bacterium
GGAAACGGCGGCTTCCACCAAGCTCATGCAAAGTTACGCACAACATGGTCGCGTGCTTGGCCTCGGCTGCGAACGCGCACCTCTTCAAGGTGGTGTCAGCGACGCCAACCTGTTCGCCGCCGCCGGCGTGCCCACCATCGACGGTCTTGGTCCGTGGGGTCAACACGCTCACACGCGCGAAGAGTATGTCGATCTTTGCTCCATTCCCTACAAGGCCGCGAACCTAGCAATGTGGTTGCTCGCAAATGCGAACGACCACTCGACTTAGCGGTTGTTGTCCTGTTTTTGCCAATATATACAGCAGAATACGTCACTTTTTGCCAAAACGTCGATCTCGACACATACTTGCGGCAGATTGCGCGATTCGGTCCCGCGTTTGATCCGTCGGCAAATGAAGGGGCAATTACTGTGAGTGAGCGATTGAGCGCCCAGACACCGCGAGGAGCGGCGTCCGATGGATTAGCGACTCTGCCACTTCGCGGAGTGCGGCCCATTGCCGTGGCCACCGTTTCGATGTCGAGCAATGATTCGGCTGAACCATCATTTGTTGAACGTCGCTCGGCTCCGCACCTTTTTCAGTTTCCGATCATTGCCGGCTACCAGATCATTCGGGAATTGGGCCGCGGCGGCATGGGCGTTGTGTATCTCGCGAGGGAATTGGCGCTCAACCGATTTGTTGCGCTAAAGGTCGTTGTCGGTGGCGCGTTTGCCGGCATCGAAGCCATTGAGCGCTTTCGTCGTGAAGCCGAGGCGGTGGCGGCGCTGCAGCATCCCAACATTGTTCAGATATTTAATGTTGGCTCAAGCGCGATTGGCATGGACGGCGGGCCGCCGTGTCCGTTCATTGCGCTGGAGTTTGCTGACGGCGGAACTTTAGCCGCTCACACCGGTAAGCCGATGCTGCCGCGCACCGCCGCGGAAATTGTGGCGACGCTGGCCGATGCAGTGCAATACGCACATAGCCGCGGCATCGTGCATCGTGATCTCAAGCCCGGCAATGTCCTGATGCGCGTCAATCCGCCGACTGCGGACACCAATGATGGCTTGTTGAATCGCCTCACGCCGAAAGTAACCGACTTTGGTTTGGCCAAGCGCATTGATGCCAATGGTGACTCGATTCAGGGCGAAGCGGCGACGATGGCCGGCAGCATGTTGGGCACGCCGGAATACATGGCACCGGAGCAAGCCACCGGCGACGGTGACATCGGTCCGCCGGCGGATGTCTATGCGTTGGGCGTAATTCTGTATGAACTGCTGACTGCCCGGGTGCCATTACAAGGCGCGGATGCGCTCGACACATTGGTGCGGGTGCGCACGCAGGAACCGCCATTGCCAAGCCGGTTGCAGCCGCGGTTGCCGCGCGATTTGGATACGATTTGCTCACGCTGTTTGGAGAAGGATCCCTGTCGGCGCTACGCCTCGGCCGCGGCGCTCTCATCGGACTTGCGGGCCTGGTTGGAAGGTCATCCGATCAAGGCACGGCCAATCAGCTACCACGAGCGCCTGTGCAAATGGGCACGCCGACGGCCCGCCGTGGCTTCTTTGTTAGCCGCTGTGATCATCGTGGCCGTCGCTGGCTTTGTCGGTGTGTTTTCGCAGTGGCAGTTAGCTGAAGCGCGGGCCGTGGCCGAACGTCATGCGCTCCGGCGCGCCAGTACCGCGCTCGAAGCGGCGGAAACCAATCTGTATTTCGGTCGCGTCAGCGTGGCCCAGCGGGAACTGTTGGTTGGTAATCCTTGGGATGCTCTGCGTAATCTTGACGCTTGCAAGCCAAAAACGGGTGAACATGACCGTCGTAGCTGGGAATGGCATTACCTGAAGAACGCCAGCCGCGGGGAAGTGCTATCGATTCAGGCTTCCGTTGAGTGGGTCTGGGACATCGCCTACAGCCCGGATGGCACGATGTTGGCGACCGCCGCCGGCACGCCCTACAACATCAGGCGGGAGAATGAGCCGGGTGAGTTGTCCCTTTGGGACGCGAATACGGGGCTACTGATCCGGCGTTTCATTGGTCATGCAGGTTCAATCAAGCGCGTGAATTTCAGTCCGGATGGCCGCTATCTCTGTACCGCTGGTTTTGACAAGACGGTACGAGTTTGGCATGTAGCCACTGGCGAATCGATAGGTATTGCCGGCAACTGCACCATTCATAACGGCTACGACACTTTTGGCGACGCCGGGCCATGTTGGTTTACGGCCGACAGCCGGTCGGTCGAATTTCGCGGCGAAGAACATTGGCATCGTTACGAGATTGCTACAGGCCAGGTTTCTCCGGTGCCGCATTGGCAAGGAATCATGTGGCAATCACCCGACCGCCGGCTAGGCCTTTTTCGTCGGAGTGAATGGCAATTCGAAGTTATTGAATTCGCGTCCGGTAAGTCTCTCGGCATCGTCAACCATCCCACGGGTGCTGGTCGCGCGGCCTTAAGCGCGGATGGCAAGCAGTTGGTACTGTCGGGTGCTGAGTACATGGAGCTTTTTGATGTCGCCACCGGTCGGCGCAAGCGCATTTACGAAGGTGCGGATTCGTGGATTGAGACCATCGCCATCAGCGGTGATGGCCGCAGCGTGGCCGCCGCCGGGTCGGGCCGCACGGTCAACGTCTGGAATGAAGGCCACCACTATGCCGTGGCCTACGCCGGCCATGCATCCGAAGTTCGCGGACTCGCGTTCTCACCGGATTGCCGGCGGTTGGCCTCGTGCGATCGCACCGGCCAGGTGTTCATTTGGGATCTCACCCGCAATCCCCGGCAACAGTTGGTTCAACCGGGCTGCGACGCCTCGGGTCAAGCCGCCATGGGATTATCCAGCGATGGCGAAGAGATCATGACCGTACTCACGGATCAACGATTATTGAGTCACGACCTGCGTGGAAAGCGTTTGCGCGAAATACGAATCGACGGGATGACGCGAAAGACCGAATATCCGAGGTTGGACATCATGTTTAGCCCGGACGGCACGAGGTTGTCAGGTCCGACGGACGCCGAACCCAATGTGGCCCGCATTTGGGACACCATGACGGGCCAAACCGTGCATGAATTGCGCGGGCATCGGTACCCTGTTTTCGGCACCGCCTGGAGTCGCGATTGCAAGCGACTGGCAACGCGGGCACAAAAGAGCAAGAAGGAAAGCTCGATCGCCGAAGTCTGGGTGTGGGATGCAACCACGGGTCAAAAGCTCTACGAGGTGACAACCGAACCCATCGAAGCGATGGCCCTCACCAGCGACGGCACCAGGCTCGGTGGCGGCAACCGTCGTGGCGAGGTCACCATGTGGGACGTGGCGACCGGCCGCGAATTGTGGCGCGGCATCTCGCATTGGCCGGACGATTACGATGGCAAGTTCGATATTCGGCTCTTTGCCGCGGCCATTGCGCCGAACGATCAGGTCATGGCCACGGGCGGCTTCCTGGATGGCAGTTTGCAATTGTGGAAAACCGACACCGGCGAGAAGCTCCATGCATCGCTTCACGGTAATGCCAACCTGACGGGCGTGACGTTCACACCCGATAGCCAACGCATCGTCGCCGCCGGCTACGACGCCGAAACGCGAATGTGGGACGTGGCCACCGGCCAATTCGCACTGTCGCTGATGATACCCACCGGTGCCCGCCGCGCCGATTTCGCCTACACCGCCCGGCCAGTCTTCAGCCTCACCAATCAACGCCTGGCCGTCCTGAACTGGAACGGCTACATGGCCTGCTGGGACGGCAGCGTGAAGCCGGAGACGAAGAGCAGCAGTCCCAAGTGATTTTTGTGCCGGTGCGCTTTCGTTTCACATTCGGACCATTTGCCGCGCGCGGGTAGTGTCCTAATTTGATTTGCCGTCGGTCGGCGGGAACATCCTGATAGCCACTACGGCTGCCCAGAATCCGGCTGCGGCACTGGCCGCTGGGGCAATTAAAAAACATAGGAAATAAGTAAATTGCGAAACGATGCCGCTGTACATCCGCAACTCTGATTGCATAGTCAACCATCCGCCAATCAGTCCGACAATGGCTGCCGCAAACGTCGCCAGTAGCACCGTATTCGCTCGTGACATGGGCTATATGATATGCGCAACGGGACGGCCGGAGTAATTAACCGGCTGACTGTCCGGCATGTCGCTAAGGTTTTCGGCGGCTTGCCGGACAGGCACGGCCCCACATGAGAAATGAGCATGGGGCCAGTCCAGGCACGGGATTATTGGCGGCGCGTCGTCGCGCGAGCATACAAAGACGCTTGTG
>JANLTA010000368.1:0-2465 GCA_031362705.1 Gemmataceae bacterium
GTTGCGACCCCCGCAATTTGAGAATCCAACTCCGTCAGCGGCGGGATTTCACCGCGGGCGCGGGCCAGTTCCTCGGGAATCAAGGACCGATCCGCCGCTGTATCCAATTGCGCGGGCACGTCATCACGACTCTCGCCGGTCAATGGGTTGCGGACAGTCACCAGCACAAACGGGGCCGGCGGCGACAGTTGGGACTGATAGCGATAACGGATCACAGCTTCACCGCATGTTCGACAAATCGCGACGAACGCCAGATCGACAGACTGACGTCGATTTCTGTCCGACATAGCCAACATGAATGTCTACATCGCCGACTTTTGCAAAGGCTTTTTCCACGACGGGCAAACGATGCGGCCGACTGCCTACGATCTGTTCGTCATGTATGGCTACGTATTATCCAAGATGCGTATGGAGCAGGGCCGGCAACATACGACGAAAGGCAGCGTATTCCCAGTCATATTTCGAGACCGGTCCCGCGCCGTTCAACGCCGTGGCCGGAAGCGAAACTGATTCAATGACACTCATGGCCGGCCTCCCACATGTAATCTTCAATGTACTGGCCATCGGCGGGTGAAACTATGAAGGAGGCCGAAGCCGACAGGTGAGAGTCCTTGAGACGTGGTAAACAGAAGGGTGAATCGCCGCAACTGCTTCCACACAAGGAGAGGCACCATGAATTACGTCGGCATCGACCTCCACAAGAAGACTATCACGATCCACGTGGTCAACCAAGAGCGTAAGAAGGTCGATCACAAGCGGCTGACCTGTTTGCCGACGTCAGTGATCGTGGACTACTTCAAGACGCTGGTTCCGTTTCAGGCGGTGATCGAGGCGACGGCCAGTTACGAATGGCTGGTGCGGCTGCTTGAACCGTTGGCCGAGCGTATCATCCTGGCTCATCCGCAGAAGCTGCGGATCATTGCCGAGAGCACTCGCAAGAGCGACAAGATCGATGCTCAGGTGTTGGCGGAGTTTTTAGCGCTGGACATGATTCCGCAGGCCTACCGGCCGACGCCGCGGCAGCGGGAACATCGGGTGCTGGTCCGGCATCGCTGTTACCTGCAACGGCGGATCACGTCGGTGCGGAACAAGATTCGCCGCATTTTGAGCGACTACAACGCCGACCAGCCGAATCTGTTTACCTCCGAAGGCCTGGAATACTTGGCCGACGTAGCGGCGAAGTTGCTGTCGGTTCCCGAGCGGTTTGCCGTGCAACAACTGTTGGCGGAGTTCGAGTTCTATCACACGCAACTCAACGAATGGGCGGCGGCGATGAAGAAGTTCGTGACCCAGGCGTCGACGGCCGAAGCCGAAGCGCGGAAGTTGTTGCATTCGATCCCCGGTGTCGGTCCGGTCACCACCGAGGTGGTGCTCAGTGAGTTGGCCGACCCGAAACGCTTTCGCTCGTCCAAGTGCGCAGTGTCCTACGCCGGCATGGCGCCGGGTCATCGCGAGTCGGCCGGCAAACGCAAGGATCTGCACATTGAACGGACCGGATCGAAGTTGTTGCGTTGGGTCTTGATCGAGTCGGCCTGGCAGTTGGTGCGCTACACGGCGCGTTGGCGGACGACGTTCGAACAGTTGAGCGGTCGCATTGGCCGCAAGAAGGCGATCACCGCCATCGCCCGGAGGTTGTTGACTCTGATGATGGCGATTCTGAAGAACGGTCAGCCGTATCAACATGCGTATGATCCGAAGTCGGCCACGGTGGCGAAGGTGAAACCCCGAGCGAAAGCGGTCAGCAAAAGATCAGCGAAGGGGACGCCCGCGACTGCCGCGGTGTGACGACGTGGACTCGGAGGAGTGCAACGACAACGCAGCGACGATCGGTATCTGTTGAGCCGGACGAGGTGGAGGTGACGATCCAAGAAAGACGACCCCGAGGCAATGCCTGACGGCCAGTCGTAGACTGGAACCGTCGAGCGGGTGAATGGCGGCGTCTTTCGTATTTTGTTCAATGAGACTTCCCCCAGGGAATGATCTCGAATAGATGGTTGAGCGTTTACGCCACGTCGGTCCGAGCTCGAAGTACCGTCGAGGGAGCGAAACCTCCTTCGACCTGGACTCAGAGAATGTTGAACGGAAGCGAGCAACAGCAAACTTCCGCTCCAACAGAATCTGCACCAAACCGGCTTGACAACCGATCCTTCATAGATGGCATGGCCGCCGGTTGCTGTTTTTGGGTGCCATGTTTCCCGGCATTGCGGGAACATGATGAGACTGTCACATTTCGAGACATGGCCATGTGCCCTGGGAATGACCACTGGACTTGCAAATTGCAATTTTTGGGATTTTCTTGCTACTGTGCTTGCCTTCCCTGAGGAACAGTGTACAATTGTGTACATC
Source organism: Gemmataceae bacterium (assembly GCA_031362705.1). Classification (GTDB taxonomy): domain Bacteria; phylum Planctomycetota; class Planctomycetia; order Gemmatales; family Gemmataceae; genus JAIBBI01. The sequence goes on from JANLTA010000368.1 coordinate 2,347, forward strand.
GGCCTCCGGAGCCGATAATTGACGCAAATGGGCGGGCTTGGATCCAGTCCGTTCATCGGCGTCATGACAGAGAGGTCCGTGGATCGAGTTGATTCAACCTTGGAAGACCCACGCCGGAG
>JANLTA010000373.1:0-2222 GCA_031362705.1 Gemmataceae bacterium
GGAACGCACTCGCAAATTGTGCTAACCGCAAATTTGACCTACGTTTGAAAAGTTATCGCGCGCCGAACGCCGCCGCGGCAGTTGCCGGCTGTGGAACGGCTTGACTTGCGCCGATGACTGGCCGACCCCCTGTCCGTCGCCTCGCGGACAACTTGAGAGTGCAATGCCGGCTCCGTCAACGATCAATGAGTTCTTCGATTGCGTGCGCCGCAGCGGCGTGGTGGATGACGAACGCCTATTCGCCTACATGGCCCAAATCCAGGCGACCAATCCACCCATCACCGAAATCGCCAAGTTAGCTGCGATGATGGTCCGTGAAGGCGTGCTGACCAATTTTCAGTCCGAACAGTTCATGCAGGGCAAATGGAAGCGCTTTCATATCGGCAAGTACAAGGTGTTGGAGCGACTCGGCTCCGGCGGCATGGGCCAGGTCTTCTTGTGCGAACACAAGATGATGCGTCGCCGCGTGGCCATCAAAGTGCTGCCGACAGTCAAGGCCGAAGATCCCGTCGCCAAGGAACGATTCTACCGCGAGGCTCGTGCGGTAGCCGCGCTGGATCATCCCAATGTCGTTCGCGCGTTCGACGTTGATCAGGACGGCGCGTTGCACTTTCTTGTCCTGGAGCACGTCGATGGTTCGAGTCTTCAAGACATCGTCAAGAAGTTCGGCCCGATGGACCCGTTGCGTGCCTGTCATTACATTCACCAGGCAGCCATTGGCCTGGACTACTCTCACGAAGTTGCCGGCATCGTTCACCGCGACATCAAGCCGGCCAATATCGTGGTCGATCGCTTTGGCGTCGTCAAATTGCTTGACATGGGATTGGCCAAGTTCTTCCGCGACGAAGGCGATGCACTGACGCAAAAGTTTGACGACAATGTTTTGGGCACGGCTGATTACCTGGCCCCCGAACAGGCTCTCGATAGTCATGCCGTCGATATCCGCGCCGATATTTATAGCCTTGGCGCGACGTTCTATTACATGTTGGCTGGCAAGCCGCCTTTTCCGGAAGGCTCCGCGGCCCAGAAGCTCGTATGGCACCAAATGAAGGAGCCGACGAGCCTCAAGATCATTCGGCCAGAGCTATCAGATGACATTGTCGCCATCATTGAGCACATGTTGAAGAAACTACCGGACCAGCGGTATTCGTCGCCAGCCGAGGTCGCTGAAGCGCTCGCGCCGCTGACTGCGACGCCGATTCCGCCGCCGCCCGACCACGAAATGCCGACGCACAGCCTGGCGGCATCCACGGGGCCGGCGCTTCCTGCCGGGCCAAACCCGCGAGCGTCTGCCGCGCGTCAACCGGGTGTAACGCGAAGCTCCAGCTCCATCGCGATGACACAAAGTGCCCTGATGCCCCGGACCACAAATTCAGGTCGATTTGCACTCGCTCCGCCGCCGACGCTGCCGCGCACTCCCGTACCCGTTGACTCGGACGTGCCGACACTGCCGCCGGAGAATCCATTCAGCGTGCTGTTGTCGGGCAAAAGCAGCAGCGGCGAAGTCCGAACCTCATCGGGTATGTTGGAAGCCGTTTACTCGACGGCATCGCATGAGCGACCGCACGATGCGCCGTATCGCGGCAAGCGACGCCCAGCATCCTGGCCGTACGTATTGTTCGGCCTTGTTGCCGGAAGCATTCTCGTGGCGTCGTGGTGGATCAACCGACCCGCCCCTTCAGCGAACGCGGCAGTTCCGGCACCGGCGCCGAGAACTACCGGCGGTGGACAGCACGTCCCATTGCCACCGGAAGATTAGTCACATCATTTGCCTTTGATCGCCGCCGGCTGCCACTCCAAGCCAATCGCCGTCAACCGATCACGTTTTGCGAGAATCTCCCAAGGCGTGCCGGGGTGATCCTGAATCAGTTTGGCGAATAACTTGCGTGCATCATCGGCCTGGTCTTTCACTTCGCGCGGGCTGGATATCTTTTCGACGGCTGCCAACCGCCAGCCTTTGTGAATGGCCGGGTCAATCGTCGGCAACTCGTCCTTACGAATCTTGGCTAAGACGAAATTGTATTCGTTTACGTAAGCAAATCGCGCCTTGGTCAGCGCAAGAACGTAATCATAATGTGCCAGCCAGCGTTTCGATTTTTCATCGCCTTTGCCGGCACCCAGTTTTTCGAGCGCTTTCAGCGAGTCCTCCAACTCCAAGTACATCGCAGCCGGACCATCGTGCTGTTCCTTGAGAATCGTCTTCTTGGCGGCGTCATTGGTCG
>JANLTA010000439.1:0-1847 GCA_031362705.1 Gemmataceae bacterium
GAAGTCGGCGCGCCCAGCACGAACGCGCCGACGTTGAAGGTTTATCGTCCTACACATTTTAGGTTCAGTGAGTTTTGGAGACGAGGTTTCTCGAAATTGTTATGAGAATACTTCGATGCGACGGTTGGTTATTGTTCGCGGAGACATGTGGTCTTTTGAAGCGGGGCTTAAAGAGAAGACGCTTCATGTGACGTGGCAGAGATGGGGTATGCCGTTCTGGATTGGGTAATGGGGAAGGAGGGAGTATCCAATGCGCGTTAGGAATTTAAGCCGACTTGCCGCGACGCGCGTGGGTGCGCGATTCGGAGGGAATCGCCGCCGCTTGCGGGCCGAACAAACGCCAGGCGTGGCCGAAGTCGGTGGTGCGCTGCAGGCCGATCCACAAACGCTTCGGGCCCAGCGGACCATCCCACGGTTGGCCCGTGTGTCCGCCCAGCTCGCCGACCAATTTCATGAACACACCCAACGTCGGCGCGTGCTGGGGCAGCGGCTCCTGCTTTTGCACCGTCCAAACCGCTTTCCACTCGGCCGACGAGAAGAGGACTTCGCACGACAGTTCCGGACACTCGCGGCCCAGCATCGTCGCATAGAGCACGCGCCAGGCCACGATCTGATACAGGGCCAGGCACGGCTTAATGCGGTCGGCGGTTTCCAATTGCAGCTTTTCGACCTGGCAACCCGACTTCAAGACTTTGAAGTAGATCTCGATTTGCCAGCGAACCGCGTAATAGTCCGCCACCAAACAAGCTTGCTCGAACGTCGTCACCGGCAAGCTCGTCAACAGCATCCACTCGACGGGCTCTTGGTCCGCCGGCGGGTTGACCTCGCGCACCCAGACCACGTTGACCGTCACCTGCGGCAGACGCGGTTGTTCGGCGGGACGCTGCGGCGGCTTCAGCGTCACGCTCGCCGAGCGCACTTCCATCGTCGCGCTGCGGGCCGAGCGGCCTTTCTTGGCGGTGATTTCCATGGCGAACGTGCCCAAGGCGCGGCGATGTTGCAGCGCGTGCAACAACTGATGATGCTCTTCGTTGGCAGCGAGAATGCGGTCGAATTGGCAGGCGCGGATGATCCAATCGGCCTGGCGTTTTGGCTCGGCGGACAACGCCGCACGGAAGCATTCGTAGATGTCGCTCTCGGCATCGCCGATGCTGACGACCGTGGTGTTCGGCGATTGCTCGGCGACCTCGCAGGCGCGTTGGTATCCTTGCACCCAGCGGTAGCTTTCCTTCTGTTGAATCGGCTTGGTGCGTTTGTCTCTGCGTTTGCCGAACTCGCCCGGATCGCGTCCCCAGGTGTCGGCGTCGACGGTGCCCAGGCAAAGCCGTTCGGGCGTGAAGGCGACGAGGGCATGGGTGTGAAAGCCGATCTGGGTTTGGTAGGTCAAGGGGCCAGCGCCGTCGACGACTTCATTGGGGCGTGTGAAATCGAATTCAGTGGTGTCTTGCGCGATCAAGACGACGGGATGAGCGGCCATGCGTTGCACGGTGGCATCGCGATGAGCGCGGAGGATTTCGAAGTCGTCGACTTTGTCGTTGGCGAAGAATCGGTAAACCGCTTCGCGTTCCGCTTCGTTGCCATTGCAGGCGGCGGGGATGCTGAGGCTGGGTTTGCTGGCGAAGCGCTCGAGGATGCGTCGAGCGCGTTGGTCGAGGCGAGTGTCGTTGAGATCGAGAGTGGCGAATTCGTCATTGATCCACGCGTCCATCGCTCCGCCTCCAAGGTTGCGGGAATGGGAAACCGATACGCTCGACTACGCGGATGTCCGAGCGCCGACTGCGAGTCGGCAATGAATAATACGCAACGCGTCAAGGGCCACGCGAACAAATGTGTAGGACGATAAACGC
>JANLTA010000450.1:0-15067 GCA_031362705.1 Gemmataceae bacterium
CTTACGCTTTTCTTGGTCATCCTTGCCAGCGTCAATCAGTTCCAACGCCTGTGTTTTGGCAAACGCAATAGCGGCCAGTTGCGTCTTGCTGGGTCCGCCACCCGCTCTCGCAAACAACTCCGCAAGTGTCTTGTCCGACACATCTTTCACAATCGCCCGGCCGGGTCGCCAGGAATCGTCTTTGTCGTCGAGAGGCAAGCCGTGTATGGCCAGCTTGTGGCGAAAGACCGCGTGCGCCCAACTGTTACGGGCACTATAGTCCATGCCGGCCAACACCAGAAAGGCGATAGCCGTCAAAGCGTTCAGAATCGTTAGAACCTTACCAAGCAACGACATATGCGGCCCTCGTGGCCTTTGCGCGCAGGAGAAAACGGGGCGTCTACGTGATTCTGACCGATTGGCGGGAGGTTGACAAGCAGATCGGGCCGAACCTAACACCTAATATCTGACGAAACTGCGGGTCGGCGTTGATTTTCGGGCGACATGCCGGCGTAGAAAAAACTACAATGGGTCAATCGCTGCCGGCCTATGGTCCGAATAACGCCTGAGAACCCCCTACCCATGGCCTCCGACAACGACGCCCTGGCCTTAGAATCCATCGGCAATTACGATCTTGTTTCCAAGATTGCCGAGGGTGGCATGGGCGCGGTTTATCGCGCTCGCAGCCGGGCCACGGGTGACCTTGTTGCCATCAAGATTGTCCCCGCGCAAACCGCCAAGAACAAAGTCCTCCTCAAACGCTTCGAGCGCGAATTCAACGCCGCTCACAACATTGATCATGTCAATGTGGTCAAGGCCATCGAGTTTTGCGGCCACGTGGCCACGCCTTTCCTCGTGATGGAGCTTGTGGATGGCGATTCCGTTGGCGAGCGAATCGACAAGGTTGGTAAGTTCGAAGAAGAGGAAGCCAAACGGATTATCATCCAGGTATGCCAGGGGCTTCACCGCGCTCATAAACACAATCTGATCCACCGCGACATCAAGCCCGACAACATCCTGCTCGCGCCGGACGGCACCGCCAAGATCACCGATCTGGGTTTGGTAAAAGGCCTTGGCGAAGAGGAAATGAACCTCACCCGGACTGGTCGCGGCTTGGGCACGCCTCACTTCATGGCTCCCGAACAATTTCGCGACGCCAAGAACGCCGACGTGCGCTGCGATGTGTACTCGGTCGGTGCGACCATGTACATGATGGTCACGGGTGTCATGCCATTTGATGGGTCCGGACCACTCGACTGTTGGATGAAGAAGGCGAGAAACGAGTTTGCACCGCCACGGGAGTTGGTGCCCGGGCTCACCGAGCGAACCAGTTCGGCCATCATGCGGGCTATGAGCGCGACGCCGGAGAAGCGGCCGCCGACGTGCCGTGATTTTGTGGAAGACTTGTTGGGTCGCAGCACTCGGCCTGCCGAAGCCCCGGCCACGCCGGTCAGCACGGAAGTCTGGTACCTGGCCTACAAAGACGAAATCGGCCAGTCGCACACAGTCAAAGGCGCCACCGAAGGAATTCGCAAAGCGTTGCAGGATCGGTTGCTCGGCGACGCACGTAACATCGTTGCCGCCAAGTCGAAGCAGGGGCCGTTCCTGCCGCTGGAATCTTTTGATGAGTTTCGCGACTTAATGGGCCTTGGCCAATCGCAACGTACACCCGACCGTGATGCGACTCCTACCCCAACGCCAACGCCGCTATCAACACGAAATAGCGTACCGTTGCCATACCCGGCGGCTGCTTCTGCGCCGACTGCCGAGTATATCCCTGCTGATTACAGCGGCCCCGATTTGCCGCATATTCAGTTGGACGTTAAGAAAACCATGCCGGTCGAATGGTTCTTATGGATCATGATCTGCCTGTTGGCCTGTGCCAGCGGAGCGGCCCTATACCTTCGGTTCAAGTAAACGAAAAAGGCCGAGTCATTATCATTGACTCGGCCTTTTCAAGTTCACAGCCGTTGTTACGCCTTCTTCTTGCAACCGGGGCCTTCTTTGGCGTCGAGCTTTTCGGTACACTTGGCACCGGTCGCCTTCAGTTCAGCCGCCTTGTCTTTGTTCAATTGAATCCAGCTTTGCCATTGGGCCGGCACGTTGGCCTCGGCGAAGATCGCCTCGACCGGGCATTCGGGCACGCAGGCTTCGCAGTCGATGCAGTCGACGTCGTCGATCCAAAGCATCACGTCGTCCTGGTAAAAGCACTCGACCGGGCACACGACGCAGCAGTCAGTGTATTTGCAGTCGTGACACGGTTCGCATACGGTGTGCGTCATGGGTCAAAATTCCTTAGGTGATAAACCGCCCGGTCCGGGCGTAGTTGTGCGGCTGCGCACAATCATAAGACCGAAGATCGGTGAAGGCTAGCGGATTATTCGCGAAAAATCACAGTAATTCCTACTTGAGACGGCGTCTCACCTAGACCGTATCCGGGTCGCCGGAATAAGATAATGCCCAACGAATCGAATAACTGAACGATACACACATTTCAGGGGGTTTTTGCCATGCCTTTTAAGATCATTCTCGGTGCCATCATCGGCGGAGCACTGATGTTCGGCGGCGGTTACATTGAGCACATGTTGCTGCACTGGGGCGATCGGCAAATGAAAAGCCCCAAAGATCCGACTGCGCTGCTCAACGCAATCAAAGCGGAATGCCCCGACGGCGGGGTGTATGTCGTTCCAAAGGGACCGGACGACATGGCCACCAAGACATCGGAAGAGCAAAAGGCGATCTGGGACAAAGCGGGCAAAGATGTCAAGGAGGGCAACTACGCATTCGCCGTCTCGCTCAAACCGGGCAAGGACTTTGCTTTTCCGATGCCATTGATTTACGAAGGCGTATCCAACGTGATCGCCTGTCTGCTCGCTGCAATTGTGGTTTCCATGACCCGTCCAAGCATTGGCTTTATCGGGCGCTGGTTTGTTGTCATGGTCATGGCGTTGTTTGCTTGGGCATCAATTAACACGTCCTACCACATCTGGTACCACTTTCCGCTCGAATGGGTGCAAGATGAATTGCTATGCGGCGTCCTCGAAGCGGCAATGGCCGGCGTCGCCATCGCGGCCATCGTAGCGCCGCGGGAGCGAATGAACGCCGGGTTCTGATTCGGGAAATGGAGCCGCGCACGAAGTAAGCAGGTGCCCCGTTTATCCACTTGCCTTGTGCGCGGCCTTCCGGTTCAACGTCGTCCTGACATCGACTATTAGCTGTACACCTTTTCCGTTTTGCTTTAAGTGGCCAATTGGCCAATGCTTGCGTCAATTCGTTGATTTGTGGCCTTGGTTATGTTCATGAGCCGCTGGCCGCCTCCAAAACGCGCTACAAACCACCGAATCAGCCGTTGGCACTTCGTCTATCCACTCAGCCGCTTGTCGGTGTACAACATGGCACCAGCGTCTCACCCGGGAATGGAGTCCCATGTCCAACGATTTGGTGGAATTGGTCGAGCGGCTCGGCACGCCGAGTGTCATGGTCGTCGGCGATGTCATGCTCGATCGGTACGTCTGGGGCGATGCCGCCCGCGTCAGCCAGGAAGCGCCGGTGTTGCTGCTCCGCGCGGATCGGCGTGAAGAGCGGCTCGGCGGTGCGTCCAGCGTGGCCACCATGTTACGAGTACTCGGGGCGGACGTAACATTGGCCGGCGTAGTCGGTGCCGACGTTACAGCTGGACATATTCGCAAGCTGTTGATCAATCTCGGCGTGGATCACACCGCCCTGGTCACTGACGATACCCGACCTAGCACACTTAAGGAACGATTCATTGGCCGGGCACAACAACGGCACCCGCAACAGATCCTTCGTGTGGACTATGAGACACGCGAAGCCATTGGCACATCGCAGGAAGACGAGTTAATTAAGCGCATCACGGCCAACATTACACATTGCCAAGCTCTACTTATCAGCGACTACGACAAGGGCGTCTGCACGCCACGCCTTTTGGCCGAGACGCTACGGCTCGCAAAGTCGGCCGGCGTGCCCGTGTTGGCCGACCCGGTTCGTGGCGGCGACTACGGCAAGTATCGCGGCTGTGCCTGTATCACGCCCAACCGCCTCGAAGCCAGTATCGCGACCGATATGGAGATCAACGGCCCCAGCACGGCGCTGATTGCCGCCGAACGGCTGATGCACGAATATGATCTGACCGCCGCGGTGGTAACGCTCGATAAAGACGGCATGGCTCTTGCAGATCGTGCCGGTCGGCGGGCGATTTACCCGACACGTCCGCGCCAGGTTTACGACATCACCGGTGCCGGCGACATGGTACTGAGCGTGTTAGGCATGGCCATCGCCTCGGGCGCGGACTATCCCGATGCGATTCGCCTGGCAAACGTTGCTGGCGGCTTGGAAGTCGAGAAGATCGGGGTAGTTCCTGTCACCCGTCAAGAGATGATTGCCGACATCCGCGCCCACGAACTGCACGAGGACAGCCACGTGGATAAGATCGTGTCGTCGGAAGTCCTGATCAATGAAGTTCAGCGCCGCCGTCAGGCCGGCCAGCGCATCGCATTCACCAATGGCTGTTTCGATGTCTTGCACGCCGGGCACGTCCAGTATCTGAATGAATCGCGCGGTCAGGCCGATGTCCTGGTCGTCGCGTTGAACTCCGACACCAGCGTGCGAAATCTCAAAGGCACCGGTCGGCCAGTGAATCCACTCGCAGCGCGAGCTTCGGTGTTGGCTGGCTTGGCCTCAGTGGACTTTGTCACGGTGTTCGACGCTCCGACGCCGTTGTTACTCATCGAACAACTCAAGCCCGACGTGTTGATTAAGGGTGCCGATTATCGCCTGGATGAGGTCGTCGGCGCGGAGTTTGTCGAAAGCTATGGCGGCCGCGTTCATCTCGCGGAAATCCGCGAGGGCTTCAGCACCACCAATGTATTGCGACGCCTGCAAGCCGCTTAAGGATGAAGGAGGAAGGATGAAGGATGAACCGGATAAGAATGTGGAGTGACCGCTACTGACAAAGACAGAGTCTCTTGCTCTAGTAGTTTCATCCTTCATCCTTCCTCATTCATCCTTCTCCAGATCAATGCGTATCGCAGTTTTCTTGCCCAATTGGGTCGGCGATGTGGTCATGGCCACCCCGGCTATCAATGCGCTGTGGCAGGGGATGTCGCGCGGTTCACTTGTTGCCGTGGGCCGGCCCTATATTCAAGGCGTTATCGAAGGTTCGCCGTGGTTTGATCAATTCGTGCCGGCCGAACCGAAGAAGTTCTGGACAACGGCCAAGCGACTCCGCCCATTCAATTGTGACCTCGCTGTTTTGTTCCCCAACTCCTTGCGCTCGGCAGTCACGGCATGGCTTGCCAACATTCCAAAACGAATTGGCTATGATCGCTATGGTCGCAAGCCGATGCTGACCGAAGCGCTTCCGCCGCTCCGCGATGCCGCTGGCAAAATTGCCGTAGCATCGGTGCTGGACGCGTACAACCGGCTGGTGGCCACGCTCGGTGCTACGCCGACCCGACGCATGAGGTTATTCACGACCCCGCGTGATGAGGCGGCGGCCGAAGCAGTGTGGCAGCAATTCGCCTTGGCCCGTTATCCGGAGGTAATCGCGCTGAATCCTGGCGCGGCTTTCGGCGCGGCCAAACACTGGCCTGCTAAGTATTTTGCCGAACTTGCCGATCGGCTCGTCCAGGAACGCGGGGCCGGGGTGCTGATCCTGTGCGGGCCAAGCGAACGTGACCTTGCCCGGCAAATCGCAGACATGTCACAACATCGCGACATCTATTCTCTCGCGGATGTTCAGCCTTCATTGGGGCTGACTAAAGCCATCGTTAGGCGAAGTGACCTGCTTGTAACCACTGACTCCGGCCCTCGTCACTTTGCCGCAGCTTTTGGCCGGCCGGTGGTGACGCTTTTCGGACCAACTCACATCGGCTGGACCGAAACTCACCATCCCGGTGCCATTCACTTGCAGCGCCACGTGGATTGCGGGCCTTGTCAAAAACGTGTCTGCCCGCTCGATCACCGCTGTATGACGGAGTTGACGCCGGACCTCGTGTACCCGGCCGCCGAGAAGTTGCTGGCCGGACACCGGGAGGCCGTGCGTGCCGGCTAAGCTCCTGCCATCGCTGATGCGGCCAACTCCGCTTGGCGGACAAGTCAACGTGCGCTACGCGAGGTGGTGCCGCGAACAGGGGCTGAATTCGCCAGACGACTTTCTGAATCTGCAAGGCGAAGTCATCAGCGGGCATCGCGATCGGCATGTTCTCGAAGTACGAGTGAATGGCAAAAAACTGTTTCTCAAGAAAGAACATCGCGTTTCATTGGGCACGCGATTACGCAATTGGTGGGCCGGATACCGCACCGTCTCGCTGTGCGAGCGCGAGGCCGTGACCCTGACTCAATTGCGCGAAGCCGGTGTTCATGTGCCGGAGTGGATCGCCTGTGGCGCGAGTAGCTCGGGCCAGGCGTTTGTCCTGCTGCGAAACGCGTGCGGTAGGGATTTACGAACAGTACTTGCACGCCAAAGCAATGGCTTTTCCCGATGGCGATTAGCAAAATCAATCGGTGTGGCAATAGGACGGCTGCATCAAGCCGGCTTTGATGCACCCGATTTGTCAGCAAAGCACGTGCTGGTGCGCCGCGACGGTAGCATTGTCCTGATCGATTGGCCGCGCGCATTCGAGTGCCGGACATTGAATCGCGATCGCTGTTTGGCTGCATTGGCCGGGATGCACGCATCAGTGTTGCCTGAGCTAGCGACGATGCGCGAGCGTCTGTCGGTGCTCAAGTCGTGGATGCGCACGCTCGGCTTTCACGGCCCGGCCGCGCCACTGGCTCGGCAGGTGATTCGCCTGGCGGCGACGTTGAGTAATCGTCGGTCGATCCGGGAGCAACTCCAACCCGCCCGCGATCCACGACTACGTTGGATCGAAGGTGAAGCACTGTGCGTAACAAGCAAATACTGGCAGCGTACCAATGGCCTGATTTCCAGTTGGTTGCGTGATGCCGCTACGGGAGTCGTCCCGCGGCACTCCACTGTGAGTCACTCGCCGAATACGCAACTCACTTGCTTCCCGCTAGCGCCGCGTCACCGCCGGTGGCTCGCGTCGGTGATGAGCCGTCCGCTGCAATCCGATGGCATTCGGTTGGCTGGCCTGGCATTTCGGCTGGCAAGGCACGGCGTGCCGGTGATGCCCATCCTCGCATTTGGCGGCCGACGCGACGGCGGCGGCTTCTTACTCAGTCACATTCCGGAATCCATACGAAAGGCACGGGCATGGCTAGCCTTGCCGCGCCCGGGTCGCTGCTCAATGTTGAGACGCGTGGGCCAATTGCTCCGTCGATGTCACGAATCCGGCTGTCGCGGCGTCAGCGCCGATCATCTCATGATTGAAATGACGGGACGACCGCGGCTACGCTTGGTCCCGAACCGCGAGTTGTTTGGAGCTGGGCCACCAACTGAAAGTGCGGTCGCTGCCGACTTGAGTTGTGTTGCACGCGGTCTCGGTCTGACCAATCGCCAGGACGTGGCACGTATCATTCGCGGCTATTTCGCCACCGATACCATCAATCGTACATCGCAGCATGTCGCGGCCAAGTCGCCACATTTCATGGCGCGGAGAGCGGCATGACCTGGCACATTCGCGCCGACTCGGATTGGTTGATGGCCGCTCCCACCGATCCTGAAAAAGTCATGTCCGCTGATGTCGTAGACAAGTTTCACGCAAAGCAAGGCCGGACAATTGCCCGTTGGGCGTTGCCCGGCGGCCCGACTGTGTTCATCAAACGCCATTTTCGCGAATCATGGTGGCGCACCATGTTGACACGACTGACCCATCAACCGTGGTGGTCATCGTCATGGCAGGAGTATCGCAACTTGCGCTGGGCGGCTGCTCACAAGTTGCCTGTCCCACGAGCGGTGGCTGTCGGCACTCGATTGTCGTCGCTTGCCGGGTTTCTCGCCGTCGAGGAGCTTACGGGTCAACTCGCACTGCATGAATTGATTCCGCTAGCGGCGGCACAACTATCCCCGGCGGCGTTCGGCAGCTGGAAGCGCGGGCTGGTTGCCGAACTCGCGCGATTAACGAAAAAGCTGCACAGCCGGCGTTGCTTCCACAAGGACTTATATCTCTGCCACTTCTTCGCCCCGGCCAAGTTTGCTGCAACACCGTCGGTACAGTGGACCGGTCAAGTCGCCATGATCGACCTGCATCGACTGGGCCGGCACTTGTTTACCGCGCCGTGGTGGCGGCTGAAAGACCTGGCGCAGTTGCTGTATTCGACCGACGTGCTCAGCGTGACGGCCCGCGACCGCCTGCGCTTTTGGCGGCTTTATGCCGGTTCGGCGCGACGCCACGGTTTCGGGCCTTTGCTGAAGCGGTTAATCTTGATCCGATGGCGCAATTACCAGGGCCACAACGCTCAACGCCGCGCGGCGGCGTGACGAAGGAAACCCATGCAGATTGCACTCTGTCACGAAAATGTACTGCCGCGCCGGGGCGGTGCGGAAATGTACGTTGCCGACTTGGCGCGTCGTCTTGTCGCCGCGGGACACGATGTGCATCTTTATGCCTCGCAGTGGGACCATGCGGCGCTGCCAAAACAACTGCAATATCATTCCATCGCCAAGCCACGAGGCGGCCGCGCCATGCGACCATGGCAATTCAGCGAATCAGTCAAGCGAGCATTGCATTCAAACCGGCCACAGGTTTCCATCGGTTTCGACAAAGTCCTCGGCACCGATGTCTACTATCCACTTGGTGGATTACACGTCGCAAGCGCCGAACACAATCTTCTCAAACACCGCGCGGGTGTCCCGCGCACTTTGGCACGTATCGCGCAGTCGCTTGATTGGGCACAACGTTCCTTTGCCCGGCTCGAACGAATGCTAATCACTGACATCGACCGGCCGTTGCTCATCGCCAATTCCAATTTGGTGCGGCGACATGCAGTAATGCACTACGGCGCTAACGCCAACGCCATTCCCGTCATCCACAACGCAATTGATCCAATTCGCTTCGCGGAGCATGATCGGCTGGCGCTACGGGCAGCAATGCGTGAACAATGGGCACTAGACGAGTCGAACATCGTCGGCGCTCACATCGCAATGAACTATCGGCTCAAAGGCTTGGAGCCGCTTTTGCGCTCGCTCGCCCTATTGCCTGCCAATTCGCCTTTCCGATTGATGGTTGTGGGAAATCACAAGACGAAGCCGTGGGAACGATTGGCTCGAAGGATTGGTGTCGCAGATCGTGTTCGCTTTGTCGGACATTGCAGCGACGTCCGCCGGGTGTACTTCGCGGCTGACTTGCTGGTGCATCCGACCTTTTACGATCCATGTTCCGGAGTCGTACTGGAAGCACTGGCGTGTGGCTTGCCCGTGATCACAACGACGAACAACGGAGCGAGCGAGTTACTACCGCCGGAGGCAGGTAGCGTCGTGGCCGACCCACACGATTTGCCGACGTTGGCCGCTACCATAACGCAATGGACTGATGCCGACCGGCGAATTACCGGTAGCCGCACCGCCCGCTCCGCCGCGGCGAATTGGACGTTCGATCACCATGTGCAAGCGTTTGAGCGTGTGTTGGCCAACGTCGCTGAACGGCGCCTAAAGGCCGCTGGCTGAGAGATCAACTCGTGCTGACTGTGTCCGATTACTTGTTGCCGGTGGCGGGCTATTTTTGTGGCGCCATCCCGTTCGGCGTCATGGTTGCCCGTGCTAAAGGCATCGATCCATTCAAAGCCGGCAGCGGCAATGTCGGCGCAACCAACATCGGGCGACTGCTCGGTAAGCCGTGGGGCATTTTTGTCTTTTTGTGCGACTTACTCAAAGGCCTTGTGCCGGCTGGCTTAGCCATGTGGCTTCGCGGCGAGACCGATGTGATTGCCGTACTTACGGGATTGTGTGCAATTCTCGGCCACATGTTCTCGCCATTCCTCGGCTTTCGTGGCGGCAAAGGCGTGGCCACTGGTGCCGGAGTTGTTTTAGTATTACTTCCGGCATCCGCGGGTTTGGCAATCCTCGCATTTGTTTCCACTATCCTCGCTGGCTGCACAATGTCGCTGGCGTCGATTGTGGCAGCGATGACGTTGTCGGTCGCACAGTCCAGCCTCACGGCAAAAATCGATAACCCCGCCACTCTTTTTGCAATACTCGTATCTGGGTTGGTCATATTCAGGCATCGCGCGAATGCTGCCCGACTGTTTGCAGGTACGGAATCGCACCTCGTCAGCTTGGCGCGTTGGTTGAGACTGACGCCGGGCCTTCACGCATTGGCTTTGGGACTATGGTGCGGAACGGCGTGGTTCTTTTCACTCGGCGTCGCGCCGACAGTGTTTGCAACTATCAAGGATGTCATCGCCAATCCGCCGAGTTGGTTCTCCGTTCGCCAGATTGAAGCGGACATAGGCAGCCGACTCGGCGGCGTCGTTGTTGCGCCGATGTTCCCGTCGTTTTTTCTGGTGCAGGCAATCTGCGGAACGGTCGCAACGGGGATGGCTATTGGTTGGTTAGTCACACAACCCGGGCGAATCGCCAAGTGGCGAGCCGCGCTGCTGGCCGTTTCCATGACACTGGTCGCGCTCGGCTGGCCAGTGAGTCAACACGTGAGCGAATTGCGCGTGTTACGATTTGATAACGACGCGGCGAAGGCAGCGTTCGCAATGTGGCACGGCATCAGCCTGGGGCTGAATCTCACCGTTTTGGCGCTGTTAGCACCTGCCATGATGTTGGCCGGTTACGCGCGGCCTCAAACCCCAGCCGTGGCTACGGCTGGGGTTTCCTAAGCACTATCCTTTCACCCATTTGTTGGGATTCCCCTCCAGCGGGCCACCGGGCATCGGTCGCCACAAAGCTAAGTCCTCAATGCGTCGGGCCATCGCAAAATCTTTGTCCGTAATGCCACCGGCCGAGTGCGTCTTGAGCTTCACCCATACTTTGGCGTAAGTCACCGCCAAATCCGGGTGATGCCAAGCGGCTTCCGCCAGGAATCCGATAGCGTTGACAAGGCATAGCGTCGTCGGCCAGTTTTCTGTGTTAAACTTTCGCCGCAGCCAGCCCTCTTCCAACCTCCACTGATCCAAGCCGAACTCGGCGAGCTTGGCAGGTATTTCTGGTTCGCCGTAAACGAGTTCCTTAACCACGATGTTCTCCTTGGTCGAAGCTCTGACCGAATCGTAAACTGCCGAAGTTGCCGCGAGGAAGGCCAATGAGCGACCCTGTCCGCGATCGTATGCTCGAACTTTTCAAGTCCCGCGCGGTCGCGTTCGGCGACTTCGTACTGGCTTCGGGCAAGCGCAGCACATTTTACATCAACTCCAAGCACGTCCTATTTTATTCCGAAGCGGTCGCGCTGTTGGGCGATTTGCTTTTTCGCGCCACGGAGGATTTGACCGTCCAAGCCGTCGGAGGCCTGGAAGTCGGGGCGATTCCGATGGCCACTGCTTGTGTCTATCGTTACCAGCAAGCCGGCCGGCCGCTCGAAGGCTTCTTTGTTCGCAAGAAAGCCAAGGACCACGGTAGCCAGCAGCGCATCGAAGGAAAAGTGAAATCGGGCGACCACGTCGTAATCCTCGACGACGTGTTGACCACCGGCGAATCCTGTGTGCAGGCCATCGAAGCGGCCGAGGAAGTCGGCGCGGTCGTGAGTCGAGTGGTTTGCATTGTGGACCGTCTTCAAGGCGCTCGTGAACGACTTGCGAAGTATGATTTCCGCCCGTTGTTCACAATCCGCGATCTGGGCATTGAACCGAACGCAGGGTGATTGGAGCGCGTGATGGCGTTGATTGTCAGCGTGTCCGGTATTCGCGGCGTCGTCGGCGACGAATTAACGCCGGAAGTGGTGTTGCGCTATGCCGCCGCGTTCGGATCATCGCTCGGTAACGTGAAAGTAGCAGTGGGCCGCGATAGCCGCCTCAGTGGCGAGTCATTGAAAAACGCTGTCATCGCCGGGTTGACGGGCGTTGGGTGCCAGGTGTGCGACCTTGGCATTGTGCCTACGCCGACATGTGGCTTTCTGGTGCGTGAACTGCTGTGCAAGGCTGGAATTGAAATCACCGCAAGCCACAACCCTTCTCCCTACAACGGGCTTAAACTCTTTGGTGCAGATGGCGCGGTCCTATCGGCTTCAGCAGGTGCTGAGATCCAAGCGCTCTTTCTCAAAAACACCACGATTTGGGCCAACTGGTCAGCCGTGGGATCCGTTATAGATGAGTCTACCGCTGATTGGCTTCACGCAGATCGGGTCATGGCCTTGATCAACGTCGCGGGAATTTCTAGGGCCAAGATAAAGATCGTGCTTGATGCCAACGGCGGTGCCGGTGGCCCACTGGGTTTACGCTTGTTGGAATCGCTAGTGTGCGAAGTGGTGCCGGTTGCGTGCAAACCGGACGGCGATTTTTGCCACGAGCCCGAGCCGCTGCCTGCCCACCTAGGCAGCATTGAAGCCATCGTGCGGCAACATCCCGGGTCCATCGGTGCCGTGCTTGATCCCGACGCCGACCGGTTGGTCTTGATCGATGAATCGGGACAATGCCTCAGCGAAGAGCTGACATTGGCGCTGGCAGTACAACAGCGGCTCACCCAAGATAAAGGCCCTGTGGTTATCAATTTATCCACATCGCGAACAACGGAAGATGTCGCTAAGGCTGCCGGTGTTGTGTGCCATCGCTCGGCGGTCGGTGAAGCCAATGTTGTCGCCAAGATGCGCGAGGTGGGTGCCTTGGTTGGTGGTGAAGGCAACGGCGGCGTGATTGATCCGCGCGTTGGCTGGGTCCGCGATCCGTTTATCGGGATGGGTTTGATTTTGGAACGAATGGCGCAGACCGGCCAAACGCTCAAGCAACTGGCGGAACAACTACCTCGTTATGTCATTCGCAAGGACAAGTACACATTGCCGCGCGAGAAACTTGATGCCGCATTTGATCGGCTTCGCACTGCCTGGAACGATGCCATCGTAAACGAGCAGGACGGCTTGCGATTCGATTGGCCGCACGGCTGGCTCCACGTTCGGGCCAGCAATACCGAACCGGTGGTTCGAGTCATTGCTGAGGCTCTCGACAATGAAAAATCAGCACAAATATGTGAACAGGCGCGAACGTTGTTATTGGCGCAATAATCCGATCATTCAACATAATCAGAATTCACAAAACAGTCTGCCTATCCACCAAATCCGGAAGCAAACCGTAGCGTCCTTTTTGACTTTGCGCTCCGCACCGGATGCAACGGCAACATAAGTTTGAACGAGACCCGGAACGCCCGGATCGAAGCGTCTACGCGCCTACGTCGGGGGTCGGTGGCTTGGCTACCGTTGTATCAACTTGGATGCCCACGCCGACCAGCTTCACGCTGGTGCGGCCGCTCGCTGACTGCGAGGCCGACGGCGATTCGCCCACGTTTACCGAGACCATTCAGACCGTTAATTCGCCACCGGAACCGGAAGGCGATGATTCGTCCCGCTTTCGTCCGTTACGTTTGTTTGCAACGGGTGGCCAAGGGTTGGTGTACGTCGCTCACGATAATCAACTCGGGCGTGAGGTTGCGCTTAAGGAACTGAAGCCACGCAATGCCGAGCGTAAGCTCAGTCGCCATCGCTTCATCCGGGAAGCGGAAATCACCGGCAGCCTCGAGCATCCCGGCGTGGTGCCTGTCTATTCTTTGGGCCGACATGCCGACGGCCGGCCATATTATGTGATGCGGCTCATTCAGGGCCGAACGCTGCACGATGCTATTCAGCAATTTTACGCGCCGGAACTGAAGGTCACGCCGATCGAGCGTAACTTGCTGTTCCGCAAGTTGCTTCAGCGATTGGTCAACGTGTGCCAAACTGTCGCTTATGCGCACAGTCGCGGCATCCTACACCGCGATCACAAGCCAGCAAATATTCTGTTGGGACAATACGGCGAAGCATTGGTGGCCGACTGGGGGTTAGCCCGGCCATTCCATGCAACTGGAGGCTGCGATTCCGATCCGGACTTGCCAATTGAACCTGACCCAGGCGATCCACCATCGAATGCCACTTTGATGGGTTCGGCGTTGGGCACGCCGGCATTCATGAGCCCGGAACAATCCGAAGGCCGTTGGGACAAAGTCGGTCCGCCAAGCGATGTCTACAGTCTTGGTGCAACGCTATTCACGATTCTTACTGGCCAATCGCCTCTGCCAAAAATGGCGTGGGTTGAGGCGCATCGCCGCATTACTACTGGCGACATCCCATCGCCCAAGCAGATCAATCCCAATGCTCCGCGCGGTTTGGTGGCAATTTGCCGCAAGGCTATGGCGGTCAACATGACCAATCGCTATCAGACAGCGTTGGCCATGGCTGAGGACATCGAACATTGGCTTGCCGATGAACCAGTGACTGCCGAACCAGCACCGTTTGCCGAGCGGGTCTCTCGCTGGGTACGCCGTCATCGCACGCTTGTATGGGCGATGGGTGTGTTGTGGCTGACCGGTGGGATGGCCCTGGCCGTAGGTCTAATCGTCGTCGATGGCTGGCGCAAGAGCAACGATGTTGCGCACAAGCGTACACGCAATTCATTGGAACGATCGCAATCGCGGATTGTCGATGATTGGCTCGGACAGCAACCCGAATTGTTGCCGGAACATCGACAGTATTTGACCGAAGTGCTGACAGACTTCGAGTCATTGGCCGCGGACACAGGAAGCGATCCGTCAACGCGACTCGCGGTTGTGCGCGCATACCGCCGCGTTGGGGAAATCAAGTTTCGACTGGGTGAGCACTCCGCTGCAGCCGACGCCATTGGCGAAGCGGAACAGCGCGTGAAACAATTGACGGACATTCCTGAAACACGGTTCGAGCGCGCCGTATTGCTTGGTTCCCGCGGCATGCTCGAAAACGTAGCCAAACCTCTGGAAACACCGCCTGAACGTAACGAACTCCTGGAAAAAGCAGAACGGAAGTTCGGCCAGGCGGTAACGTCTTTTGCCGCGATTGTCGGCGAAGCGCCCGAGGCATCCGCGTACCGCGCTCTGGCGGCTGCCCACAACAACCACGCGGTAACGCTCTCCGAACTGAAACGTTACCCGGAAGCGACCAAGGCATTTCAATCCGCATTGCAAATGCGGCAGAAGTTGATCGATGAAGGGGACAAAGGAAACGATTCG
>JANLTA010000468.1:0-2631 GCA_031362705.1 Gemmataceae bacterium
GATTCCGCTTCGGGTTCCGCAAACAACCGTCCGAATCCGGGTGACGGTTAATGGAACGTGTACCGGCGATGGCGTCGCATCGTGTGCAGCAACGAAACTCTCGCTTAAGGTCATCGATGAGCGCGGGGCGATTGTCGGCAAATGCGATAAAGAGTCTTACTCCGTTGTGCAGGAGTGTTTAATTGATCGACACGCCTCCTCTCCGCATCGAGATCGCTTTTGGCGAGTCGAGGTACGAGGCCTGATCGGCGGGCGAAGAGGGCTTTCTCGGGAGAGCGCTCAGGAAGTTCAAATCGCTGCTGTAGCTTTCTAACTGATCGTGCATTGAAGCCGGTGAAGGTGATGCTGCGGGTGTACCAACACGTGCTCACGCGACGGCATGCATAGCAGTCTGATTTCCATAGAATGCCCCAACCTAAGCGTTTGGAGAAATCCTAATCGCTTGAATTGCAAATGGTGCAAATATTCCCAAGATCGTGAAAATGGCAGTCAGAAGAACATTCGTCAGGAAATCTCGCCAGCTCCGTTCTTGGAGCTCTTTCGCTACAGTAGCTTTCACATCTTCTGGGATGTCCTTCACTCGACGGTCCATAGCTGCGAGCAACGCAATAATTTGTGCGTTGTCGGTGCCTCTCGCATCCGATCCTCCGTTCGGAGGGGTTACCGGCGCCGGTCCGAATGGTTCCGGCGAACTGCGTGGTGGTCGTTCCTCATCGGACTGCGGACTTTGTTTGGTAGATGTTTGCTCAGCGCCTAGACGTAGGGTCTCGAACAATTTGCGCAGCGGGTTTTCAACACCAACACCCTCGAAGTACACGTTCACACCAACTGCGAAGGCCAAACTGAGCCCAAGGACCATCAGCGTAAGAAAGATCCGGCTAAGCATTGCTTCCCCCGTTGCTCCAAATCGCACTTACAGGCCACCCAACAGGTGTGTCCGGAACCAACCGGACAGACCAAGTGCCGATCGCTGAAAGGCCGAAGAGAGTCACCGCTCTTTCACACATACCGTCAAGACGCAGGGTAGGAAAAAAGTTGCATGCGGCTGATGGCTAGTTTGGGACGACACTTACCTCTGGCGCGCATCGGTCGCGAAGGATTGCGCGCTGACCACCCCGAAGAGAAAATCACTCGCAGCAAACAACCACCAATTGTGCAAACACAAAAGAAGGCTCAGTGGGTGCTACATTGCACGATGAGCGATATCGACCTTGACACTCAGACAACTGTGACACGTAAATATTGAGTCCAGACATAGGTTACACGAAGGCATCGGTTGGGTGCGCTCTTTCAACCAATCTATAGTGCTACGCCAAATCGTGGCGCTGTTGGCCCTTGTGGTTGTCGGCTTGC
This sequence comes from Gemmataceae bacterium, assembly GCA_031362705.1. Classification (GTDB taxonomy): domain Bacteria; phylum Planctomycetota; class Planctomycetia; order Gemmatales; family Gemmataceae; genus JAIBBI01. The sequence goes on from JANLTA010000468.1 coordinate 1,354, forward strand.
TCGGCGTGAATTCCTTTTTGCGGGGTGAACAAGCCCGCCCATACCAGCCACCTTGGTGCGAATCATTGGGCGAGATGTCGAGCCGCCCCAATCAAACTCCTGATTCTCAGACGGGTTCGCAAAGAGAGCCGTCGCACCGAAGTGCTCGCGACCAAAAACGAGCAGACAAGCCGCCCAACCCGGCCACCGAAGTAGATGAAATGCACGTGGCGGCAGTCACGCGTTTGATGATTGAAGAGGCCGATGGCTCAGAGACTGCGCGGCGCCTTCGATGGGCAATACCGCTAACTGTCGAGGAATCTATCGCCCTACAAAGAGAATTTATCAGGGCTAGCGAACGCCATGGCGTACGCGGATGGTATCGGCTCGGTCTCGCGTTTCTCGGTGATCCCGCATTCGAAATAGCGCGCGAACAGCGACTCTATGTGCCTTTCTGCAGTGGAAAGCGATTTCTTCAACCTGATCCGAAGGTGGCCTATTTCTATTTTGCAATGGTGGAACTGACCAACAGTGTGGTTCCCTATGGCCTTAATGTTCGACCTTGGTTGAGCGGCATACGCAAGAAATTTCCGGCAAGCGAGTCCCAATGGGCAAACTTGGACTCCGACGCAGCTGAGGAATTTTCCTACCAGATGATGGATTCCAACCTTGACCCTGATTCTGCCGCGGATCGACGTACCTTCGCATTGCGTTTGCCGTCACTTCCTGAAGCCCCATCGCCTCCCAAAGCAGAGTCTCCGGTTCGGAACAAGAACGGTATTATACGTTTCGGCGCAACTGTCGATTTCCCCGCGACGGTCATGATTCTCGAACGTGATGGAACAAAGGAGCTACCCCAGGATGAAATCCAAGGTAAGGCCTTTGTTCCAATATGTAGCGGCGTTTTGGTTTCGAACAGATCGGTCTTAACAGCCGCGCATTGTATCTGCGGTGTGTCACAACGCGATACATCTGAGCGATGTAAGGAGATGGAAACATCACCAGCCGCACCGGATAGTGCTTCGCGATTCGACACAAGCAATTACCGTATCTTTTTCCAAGGCCTGGGTGTTCGAACGATTTCGCGAATTGAGTCGCATCGGGAATACAAGAGTTATTATGGGCCTCCAAATAAATCGACAGACGTTGGGGCGCCGCACAACCCTTCACATCGAATGCCGGAACACGATCTCGCTTTGCTGACCTTGGAAGAACCCGTCACGGAAATCGAACCGGTTGCCTTGAGCCAGCGAGCGGTCCGCCCCGGCGAAATAATGCTGGGCGTCGGGTTTGGCCGAC
>JANLTA010000494.1:0-3780 GCA_031362705.1 Gemmataceae bacterium
GCACGCCGGGGTACAGCGTCGATGGTCGCAGGTTCACATATTGATCGAAGTTGCGCCGCATAGGCAGCAACAGTTCGTGTACCGTTACGGCATCAGGACATTTCGAGCTGCCGATGGCACCGAACAAGATTGCGTCGTGCCTCTTGAGTTGGTCGAATCCGTCGGCGGGCATGATGCGGCCGGTCTCGACATAAAAGTCTGACGACCAAGGCAACTTGTTCCACGACAGTTCCGCGCCGTCGCTTTTGGCGGCCCGCTCGGCCACGCGCATGGCCTGATCGATTACTTCGGGTCCGATGCCGTCGCCGCCGATGACTGCGATACGAAATGTTGCCATTGCCTGCCGGCTCCGCGAAAGTTATGGGACGACCACGATGGATTTAGTGTCGAGAGTTTAGAGTAGTGAATGGACCGGGCAAGATGACGTGGCGTTGGGCGATCGCAGGGTTGGCGTTGTTGGCCGGCTGCCAGGGGACGAAGTCCGCCGGCCGCAGCACCGGCGGCGATCCGCTTTTCGGCGCAACTGCTCCACCCATTCAAGCCACGCAGTTGGCCGGTAACCCCGCAGTCACCGCCGGCACGCTCGGCCAACCCACCGCCAACTCCCAACCACTCGCTCAACCGACCATGGCCAGCACCGCAGTGCTGGCGTCCGGTGCCTACGCACCGCTCTCAGGTGGCCAGGATCTGCGCATCGGCAGCCCGCCGCTCAACACCGGCAACCGCATATTACCGCGCAGCCAAACTCCGCCGGGGGTGGCCGCGGTAGTCACCGCGGACCCGGATTACGGCAAGCCGCGCGATGCTGTGGCCGGCGTCGTTCCGCTCGACTCATCGGGCAATCACGCCGGCAGTGCCGCACCGACAGGTCATCTTGGCGGGCTTGAACAATCGCTCAACGCCATTGCATCACTGAACCCGAAGTGGCACAAACTCGAAAATGCCGGTGCCGGCACCTGGCGCTTTAGCTGTTCCATCCCCGACCGCACAGAACCCAACAAAAGCCGCACTTACGAAGGAGAAGGCGTCACCGCCATGGCAGCCGTGCAAGGCGTATTGGATCGCATCGGGCGTGATCGATAGTACAAATCGAACCACGAAAAACACGAATCACACGAAAAAAGCCAGCAATCTGGCAATGTTCGTGTGATTCGTGCTAATTCGGCTTTGTTTTCGTGTAATTCGTGTTTTTCGTGGTAACTCACTCGCCGACGTACGGCAGCAGCGCCATGAACCGTGCCCGTTTGATTGCAACGGCGACAGCCCGTTGGAACGGGGCGCAGTTGCCGGAGCGCTTGCGGCTATACATTTTCCCTTGGCCGGTGGTCTGCTTCTTCAATCCCTGCACATCCTTGTAATCGACGAACGCCGGCCGCGGGCAGCCTTCCTTCGAGCAAAACCGACAACGATTCTTCTGACCCTTACCAAACTTCTTACGCACCATCGGTCGTGTCGCCTTTCGCAATACGGGGACGCAATATCGGAATAAGTAGCTTACGAACTGCACGAAACCACGGCAACCGTGGCCGCAAAGTCTTTGAGGAATAATGGTTGTGGCGACCACAACAACGGCTAGAATCTAGATTGGCATTCACTCACCCGCAATGTTCTTTCGAGGGCTGGCCATGTCACGCTTCACTCGCATCGGACTCGTGTCGTTGTTCGCCATCGCAGTCGGCGGGATCTTCATCCACGCCGCACAAGACAAAAAGCCCACAGCGGAGGCCGAGATTGTTGTAATCAACCGTGAATCCGCAAAGAAAACCGGCGCGGGTTTCGAAGGAGACTACTTAACAACTCAAACGCAATTGCTTTCGAGCCGGATTATCGCGCAACAAGCGGTGAAACAGGGACAACTAGACAGACTGGAGTCACTGAAGGGCAAAGACGCCGAGGCGGAGGTTGTGAAGGCAATCAAAGTTGAGCGCTCAACGAATCCGGTCAACAATCCGACTCTCAAGGTCAGCATCATCGGCCTGCCCAAGCAAGACGCAGTGGTCGTGTTGGAAGCAGTCTTGACAGCTTATCAACAACACATCAAGGAAGTTTTCGAGGACCTGAGCGAGAACTTGGTTAAGACTATTAGGCAAACCTCTAAGGAACTCGATGAAAAGATCCGCACGGCCGACGAAGACATCAAGAAGTTTTACGAGAATTCGCCATATATGATTTCCAAGTCAGGTTCTCCTGTCGCAAAGCAAACGTTAGCGCTGACCACCGAACAACTTGCCAAGGTTGAGGTGGAACATGGCGACGTGGCGGTTCGCTTACAGACTCTCAGTGAGGCCGCCAAACACCCGGACATGTCGGATGCCGTTAAGACTAAAGCTCGGGAATGGGGTAAGTCCGTGGGATTGGAACCCGCAGGATCAACGGTGGAAGCGTATCTGGGGTCCATGCGGCTGGACTTGCTCATTCTGGCTAAGCGACGAGAACAACTCCAAGATTCCAGCAGCAAATTGACTGGGGAGATGCGAGCAGTTATCGCAAACGAAACAAAACAATTTCAACTGCAAGATGCCCGGGCACGCGCAGTAAGTCAGCATGCCGATATTCAGCGACTCATTCAAAATGCCGACCTGAAGTCGGCGCGTGGCTTCCACGTCGCCGTCATCACCAAGCCGCATGTCGTGGAGTAGTGTCGTCGGCGAGCGTCATGGATCAATGGAGATTAGATCATGTCTCTTTTATTAACGGCACCGCCGGCGCCGCAACTTCGAGCGCGGTTTCAGGACTTGGCCAATGAGTGGAAGCGCGAATCGCGTTACCTTTCCAACACGGTCCAGATGGCGATGCTTCGGTCGTATCAACGCATCATTGGTATGGGACCCGCCGCAGTGCCATTGATTCTGGAAGAACTGCAACATGAGCCGGGACAATGGTTCTGGGCACTGGAAGCCATTACAGGTCAGAATCCAGTGCCTGCCGAAGATGCTGGCCTAATGCGCGCCAAAGCCACTGCGTGGGTCGAGTGGGGGCACCGCGAAGGGCTTGTCTAACCCTCACAACGTGGTGAAGCGATGATGCGACGCTCCAACCTGTTCCCCATACTGATGCTGGTCGTCATCTTAGTCGGCGTGGCGTTCTTGTTTGTCGCGATCTCCTTGCCGAAGGTCTATCAATCTCACAGCGTGATTTGCATTATCAAATTGCCTGACGACTCAGGCACGGATGCGAAGTTGTCGCCGGAGTCCGTTGCGACCAAACTGATCGCCAGTCAAAAAGTCGTAAGTGAAGCGGCACAATTGGATCGCATCAAACGAAAACTGACCGATGACGGATTTCGCAGCTTCCCGAATGCCAAGGTGCCAGCCGATTTGGAGTCTGGCCTTATGGACCATCTGACTGTCAAAGTGCTCGACAGCCCAGGGAACAATGTCATTCCGCAGAACATTGTCGGCAAGCCAGTCATTTTGCGATTCGCCTGCGCGGATTCCGCTGAATCTCACATGTTGATGACGGCCATTGTTGATGCCTATGGCATCCACGTCAGCGAAGTTTGCGGACAGAAGTACAAGGTCGTCACCCTGAGCCACACAACAAAAGGGTATTCTCGTAATTGGTGGCAGCAACTGATTGGCGGGTGATTTGCATGCGTCGATCATTCACATACAACAAGTTCATCGCTGGGGGTGCCGTGCGTTGTTCGCGCGGCTGAGAACACACCCCGGAACCTGATCCGGTTTGCACCGGCGTAGGAAAGCGAATCTCATCATGACGCAGTTTCAATCCGCCAAACAGGGCATCATCACTCCGGAAATCGCCTTCGTGGCCCAGCGC
>JANLTA010000537.1:0-11188 GCA_031362705.1 Gemmataceae bacterium
GCACGCCGGCCAACTTTGCGGCGGCGTGCAACTGCATGTGACAGATCGTGTCGCGTTTCAACCAGTACGAACCGGCCTGGCTGTGTTGTGGTCACTGCGCCGCGCCGCCGGCGACCGCTTTAGGTGGCGCACGGAAGAATACGAGTTCGTGACCAACCCCATCGCCATCGACTTGTTATTAGGCTCCGACCGCGAACGGTTGATGATGGAGGCCGCGGCGCATTGGCGCGAGATTGCGGAGGCGTGGGTTGCGGACGAAATGAAACAAGCTGATGTCCAGCGCAATATCAATTGTTACTAAATTGCAACACCGTCTCCCGTGCCAGTGGATTCCGCAGGTAGTGCTTGTGACATTCGGGGCATAAATCGAAGCGGAACTCGCGGCGCGGGGGAGCCAAATGGGAGGAGAAGTCGGCGTCGTCGCCGGCGTTGATGAGAAGTTGGCTGAGGGACTCGATGGCGTCGGCGTCCAGGTCGTCGGCCGTGAGTTCGGACGGTTCGTGGGCGGCAGTGACTTCGATCTTGACGACGTAGCGACGATCTTCGTCGGCAATCATATCTTTTCCGCAAACATCGCAACTGTAGCGCAACATAGGTGGGCCTCGGTGCAAGGGGAGCGCGGCGGGTGCGAATCGGCCGAGGCGTCCATCACCTCGGTGTGAGTCCTATCGATTTCGCGCTGATCCCTATACATACATGGGTCGCAAGAATCAGGTCCGTTGTCAAGCGGATTTCGCAAACAAAATCGGCGCGGCGAGATTACGTCGCGCCAACCACTTGACGCGGCCGACCGAAGTTGATCCATCAACAGCGGGGAGCCAAAAGGGCGCACGTTAATGTTACCCACATCCCTCATATGATTGGCGCACTGTTCGTTCGTGAGTTGTCGCGGGCGGGGCGTGGCCGCATGATCCACTTTGCGCGGTGGGCCTATGCCGGCTGGCTGGTCGTGGTTCTTTATTTTCATCACGCGGCGTATTGGGGCGACTACTGGTTCCAGGCCAACAGCGGCAGCGGCGTGGCCGGTAATGCCACCACCATCTTCGCGCATCGGTTGGTCGATTTCCTGGTGTTTCAACAAACGATGGTGCTGTTGCTGGCTGGTCCGAGTTTCGCCGCGGGGGCCGTGACCGACGAGAAGGTTCGCAATACGCTGGAGGGGTTGTTCTTAGCTCATCTGACGCCGGGGATGATCATTCTTGGGAAGTTGTTAGCGCGGGTGGCGCAAGGGTTTCTTTGGTCTTTGACGGCGTGGCCGGTGATCGCATTTGCGGGTTTCCCCGGCGGGGTCACGCCGGTGTTCTTTGTTGCGCTGGCGATCATCACCATTCTCATGCTCACGGGCACAAGTGCCGCTAGCCTGTTGGCATCCGTGTGGTGCCGGACGACCCGCGACGCGGCGATTTGGATGTACGTCGTCGTCGCTTTCATGATGAGTTGGGTCGCTTACGCGCGCACGGCTGGACCAAGATGGGAGTGGTTGGCGGCGTTTGACCCGAACTTCGTGTTGGACACGGCCCGCGATGCGCCGGACTACAGTGAACTTGGCCGACGCTTACGGTTGACCACAATGGTCTGGCTGACAACCGCCGTTGTCAGCGCGGCCATCGCAGCGTGGCGACTGCGTCCCGCGTACATCAAGCAGTTAGCGCGCAAGCGCTCACGCATCTTGTCGTTCCTTCAATTTCGTCCGCCGATGAGCGAGCGGCCCATCGTCTGGAAGGAACAACACAGCACCCGGATCCCGCGCTGGTTCGGCGTTATCATCACAGCAGCGTTGTCCACCGCCGGAATGGTCGCGTTGTTGGTCAATTCGGCATCTACCTTGATGCTCGCGGCAATCGCCGCCGAGTACCATTGGTACATCGTTTTCCTGATGAGCCTCGCGGCGGGCGTTCGCGCCTCCGGGACGATCATCACCGAGCGTGATCGTCATACCTGGGATTGCCTGGTCGGCACGCCTTACGACTTTCGCCATATCATCGGCGACAAGGTCAAAGGCATCTGCCTGAGCATATGGCCGTATTACTTCGCGGCGTTGATCCCCGCACTGGCGGTACTATCGCTGGTGAACATCGATCAGATCATCGCTGCCATTCCGCCGCCGAAACAATTGCGAACTTTGGGCATCCTCGATTTGATTGCAGGTTACGGGCCACGCTTTTTGTCGCTGATGTTCGGTCCGTTGCTGATCCTGTGCGGAGCGGCTGGCTTGGCCCTGTTGCTTCGTCGCGGCTTGAAACTGCCGTGGTATCCGGTGGGAGCTGGTGCGGTAGCGGTGGCGGCCGCGGGCAATGCGGGTTGGATTATCGTGTTTGTGCCCGTCGGCATTGTGATCGCCGGTGTCACCATGCACTTCATGGCTGGCGTGGGAATATGGATGTCAGCACGATTGCGAAACGGTTGGGTGAGCCTGCTAGCCACGGTGGTAATCGGCTACTTGTCAGTAGCGATCATTCTTGGCGCAAGTAGTCCACTTGGTTGTGTAACGCTGGCAGTGGGAGGCATACTGACCAATGGTTTTCAGGGACTGTTCGGGGCGAATAGCTCTGGCATCGGTCCGGCAATCTGGCCCGTGTTTTTCTTTCTCGGAGCATTGCTCGGACTTTGGTGGGCCAGCTTGTTGTTCATCCAGTGGGCCGTGCAGTATCTCGAACAGACTGACCGTGTGCCGGGAAACTACATTCGCAACATCGAGCTAGGCGAGGAGTTCGAGTGACGCCTGTCTAAACCACGCCTTCCTTCGTCTCCGCGACCAAGTGATCGACGACGGCTTTCAGGTCGTTGGTTTGCTCGAAGACCTTGACCTGCCGGTCGGCGCTGGAGCCTTCTTCGAGAATCTTGAAGGCGTATTCGATCTCTTTGCGTGAGCCGAGTTCATCGACCACATCATCCACGAACCACTCGATCAACTCGCGGATCAGAGTGCGGGCCGGCTTCTCTTCCTGTTTGCCGAGGTCCAGCAGTTTGCCATCAAGACCATAGCGCACGGCGCGCCATTTGTTTTCTTCGATCAGAGCGGTCGGATAAATGCGGAAAGTGAGATTGTCGCGGCGTAGTTTCCACAGTTTGGCAATGATCGCCTGAAAGATCGCGGCAATGCACACAGCTTCATCGACGCGGGTGCAAACATCGCAAATGCGGAACTCCAGTGTCGGGTACCGCCAATTGGGCCGGACGTCCCACCAGAGCTTCGTGCCGTCGGGGATGCACTTGGTTTTCGACAGCGTCTCGACCAATGCGTTCAATTCCGTCCACGAGCCGAAAACTGGCGGGATGCCCGAGCGCGGGAAGCTGCGGAAGATGATGCTGCGATACGAATGCAAACCCGTGTTGCGGCCTTGCCAGAATGGCGAGCTGGCCGCGAGACACAACACGTGCGGCATGAAGTACCGGGCCACGTTCATGGCATCGATGAGAAAGTCGCGGTCTTCGATGGCGACGTGGACATGGGTGCCGAAGATCAGCAGTTGTTGAGCCAGCTCGCCCATGTCCTGTCGGACGCCAATGTAGCGTTCAAACGGCGTGATTTCCTGTTTCATCCAACACGAAAACGGATGCGTGCCCGCAGCCGCGATGACCAAACCATTACGATCGGCCAGGCGAATAATCTCGCCGCGCAATCGGATCAACTCGACCTTGGCCTCGGCCGGCGTCTTGCAGATTTCCGTGCCGACTTCGACCATCGACTGGTGCAACTCCGCCTTCACGGCTTCGCGCAGCACCATCTTGCCCTGCTCGAGAAACTGCGTGATGTACGACTTCAACTCCCGCGTGGCGGGGTCGATAATCTGATACTCTTCTTCGATGCCGATAGTCAGCGAAGGCGCTTTCATGGCGCGGCTCCGAAACGTAATAAAGCTGGTGAACCCACTCAGTCTACCCGGTCGGGCCGACTGCGACTATGGAAGTGCAACTCGGATGGTGTCTCAGTTCGACATTGAGCTTCCTCTTTGTGATGACTTTGTGGTCTCTGTGTCTTCGTGGTTGGTCGTAAGAACTAACCACAAAGACACAGAGACCACAGAGGAAAACACAAAGAAAGCCGAACAGAGACACTACCGCGACGCGGAAACGAGCGACTTCAATCGGCAAATTCATACCTGCGCCGACGGTGTTGCCGGTTGACGAGGGACTCGAATGCTGTGCTGGCACCGGGCACCAGGCCAATAAAGCCGGCCAGTGCGTCGACGCGGCCAACTTTGGATGGCCCCTCGGCGTTTTGCGAACAGGTTTTGCACACGCCGTGCTTGGGGCCACCACGAAATAGGCCGGCACGGGCACCGGCCAAGTCACGGTAGTGATGGAAGAGCGAGTAGCCTTCGAGGCCGATGTAGCCGATCACCGAGTTCTGGTGTTCCGAGGCATCGGACCGCGTTTGGCAGCACAACATGCTCTTACCGTTGTAATCGACGACGACATGATGCAGCGGGCTGAAGCAAACACTGGTTCGTTGATAATCCTTAAATGTCGTCTCGACCTGAATCAAGCCACCGCGGCTCGACAGGGCCTGACCAGCCGCGCTGTAGTTCGGCACGTTGACCAGCATCTGCATCTTCGAGCCGTCCATGCGCCAAGCGTATTCGCCGACCTGCTTACCGTACTTGAGGCCGGTTCGCCTTTGAAACTTCTCCTTTGCGCCGACAATCACGTCTAGGTCGCGCTCCTGGCCATCCGGCAAGTACAGCGAGATGTACATGTGGTTGACGCCAACGTCTTCGAGTCGCTTCAGCGTCTCCGCATTCAAGTAGTCGCCATTGGACGTGACGGAGAGAAACGCATTGGGCAACGCCTTGCGGGCCTGCGTCAATCGTTCATAAATCGAATCGTCCGCCAGGGGTTCGTGATAGCGTGCCCAGACCAGGGTCTGATCATAATTGATCGACGCCAGGTCATTGATGATTTGATCGTAGACGGAGACCTCAATCGGTACAACGCGGCTGATGCGATCCAGCGAAGAGTTCGGGCAGAACGAGCAGGTGCGGTTGCAGTAACTGTGATTCTCGATCTCCACGAGCCGGACATATTTGGCAAATAGTGATCGCACTCGCGGCAACTTGATCTGATCGGTGAACAAATCACGCGGCAGAGCATTAGCATAAGCGAACCGTGCCGACAGGCGCAGGGCCGACTTCATCCGGCCAACGCCGGCGGAAAGCCGCGAGGTAGAACCCAAGCCCGTGCTCATCAAATGACTACTCCAGCGGCGACGCGAACCTGTCGCCCGTACCTATGATGGTAAACGTCGTGATTTAGACTGTCAATCAGCGCGAAACTTAGGAAGCGAAGGATTGGCGAAGCGGGCGCGGTATTTTCGGAAGTGCCGGGCATGAGATCATTCAGCGAACAACTCGGCGACTTTCAGCGTGAATCCCGGCAGCACCGGCTCGCCGGTGAGGATGCCATCGATGCCGATTGTTTCCATTGGCACACCGATGCGGTAAACGTCGATGGTCTTGATCTCCGGCGAGACGATCCAAATCAATGGAATTCCCGCTTCCAAGTAGTCCTTGAGTTTGAGCTTGAACTCTTCCAAAAGATCGTGAGGCGAATTGACTTCGACGGCCAGGTCAGGTCGAAGGTTGTGCCAGCCCAGCGGCGTTGTGCCATTTGGCATGCGTTCCCGGGCTACGAATGCAACATCCGGTTTCCGGACATGGCGATGCCGACTTGGAAAAAGTCGAAATCCACATTCGCTGACATACACGTCGCCGAGCTTGTTCGCTTCGCAATGCAAACTTATTCGACTACCGATGCGTGTGCCGATCTTGCTTGCAAGTGCGCCCATGCCCTTCTCGACAAGACGGCCATCGACGAGTTCGTAACCGAGATTGTCCATATCTTCAAACTCTTCCAGGGTCAGCAATGATCCTTCCTCTCCGAATTTAATGCCAGGAGATATCGGGGGCGATAAAACAGATGGTGTTAATACTGACGACATATCATTCACCTCAATAATCGGACACGCTCCCATAGTACATCGCTCACCGCGGCTCCACAACCATCGTCGGGACGGTGGATCCGCCGCCGGCGGTTACGTTGAGGAGGGCTTCAGTGCTGATTCGCGTGAGGCAGCCATCCATGTGGGCCGAGAACGCGACGAATGGATTGGTGTCCAACATGCGGTCAATGAACTGGAGCTTGCCGTTTTCTGTACTAGGAAACGCCTCGTGTGGCAGGTTCACTTTTTCCTGTACGACATACGGTGTCGTCGCGGCATATTGCACTGCCTTTTCCCATGCCGAATCGTCCACGGTCCAGCCGAGAACGATGCCGTGACCGCCGTAGTCGTCGTTGGGCTTGAGCACCAGCTTGTCTTTGTTGGTCATGGCGAAGGGAATGAGGTCAATCGGGTGGCCGGCGAACTCGGTCTTGCGCTCTTCGACGACGCGCGTCCACGGGATGAACTCGCGCACGGCGCTTGCCTCATCCGCGGCGAGCAACTTGGCGTTGCGCTCATCCGAAAGCACGGCAAAGCTGGCTTTCTTGAAGAGCAGCTTGCAGCGAAAACCATTCACGAAGCAGCACTTGCCGTCGCGCACAGCCTGGACGATCGGATGATCCATGCCGCCACGATCAATTAATTCGCTAATCAACACGCGCTTGTAGATCAAGTCGAAGGCGTAGGTGCCGACACGCAGTGTGCCGCCGTCGTATTCGACATCGCGCGGATCAACGATTTGGCACTCGAATCCGTTCTCGATGAAGTAACGCTGAAACAGGTCAAACTCCACGACTGTGGGTACTTCCTTCCAATCCACGATGGCGATCCTGGGTTTGCGCGACGTGTTGCCGGTCCATTGGCGATACGATGCGAGAATTCCGTCTAACACGTGTGGCTTGCCTGGCAGCGGTCGCACCTGGTAGCGGCGGCGAAACGCCGCGAGTGCGGGCGAACCCCAGAACATGTCGGTTAGCGCGTCGTTGAAGCCCGCACCGGCCGGGGTCTCGGAGTTGTACTCCGTGAATTTGAGTTCACGTTCGCTGACGAAAAACGAATCCAGGCGACTGGTCGGACTTGGGTCGGTGTAGCCAGGTTCGTAGGTAATAAGCTCTTCCTCGGCCTGCGTCAGACGGAATTGCCGGCGAAAAGCGGCGTTGGACATACCGGCGGCGTACACCTTGGCGAACGCGCCAGCTAACCTTTTCACCGCGCCGCACAGAAAACGGTATTGCTCCGGCGTCAGGAACCGTGGCCGCAACACGGAGCAAACGGGCCGGTCGCCAAACAACATGCCGCGCGACGCGGTTTGCTGGTCGAGATGACCCTGAGCATCAGCGGCCAATTGCGGCGTAAGCAGGTCGTGATAGCACTTGATCGCGTCGGCAAGCACGGTAGCCTCGGGGTAATTACACGGATGTCGCTGAGCATACCTACGACGACTAATCTCGGCAACTTAGGCTTCGAGGCACGCAGATAACAACGGCGGCTCCTTGCTAAATTTGGCGCGGTATTCCGCGATCGTCGGTGCCAGGCGAATGGTCTTCTTCATGGCGTGATTGACAGCAATGTCCGTTAGCTTGTGGTGAAGGAACGGGTTGCGAAAACGTTCCAGCGTTTGATGTGCGAAACCGGTGGGATCGTCGCATCGACCATCCAGTACCGGCACGATTTCCTCGAAGAGCAGACGTTGCAACCATTCGGTCGTCGGAACGTCGTTCAGCGCTTCCAATACGGTGGTGAAACGGTCGAGGCCAACGTGACATATCAGCGCGGTATGCGCGGCGTTGAGAATGCGAACCTTGCGAAGGAAGTATGGCTTCACGTCCGGCGTGCGCACAATGGCCGGGTGGTCGAACCAGGGGTGAGCGCCCGGCTTCGCCTGCAACGCCCACAAGGCATACGGCTCGGCCATTAGCAAGAGCGAGTCGCTATCACGCAATGGATGTTCTGTCGGACGGCCGGGTACAATGCGGTCCACCAGGCTGCATAACCAGACGCAGCGATTTGTCACCCAATCGATGAATTCCGGTGGATTGCCTCGTTGCTGCGACAGACCTACGACCAGTTCGCGCAGTTTGTCGGCATTGTCTTCGATGAGTTCGCACGGCATCAGTGTGACGGGTGCCTTTCCGGATTGCCAACGCGCCAACAACACTGCTTGCAGTTTGGCCGGAAACGGCGATTCCGGCGCATAGCCGGCCTCGGTTGTGTTGGAGATGATTTGCTTGAGATTCGGGGAACGCGCAAACGCCAGGACTTCATCCCATTGCGTCGATGCCACTAGCGCCCGGCTGATACTGGCACACTCCTCGATGCGGTCGATCACCTGGCCATTGTCGTTGCCGCGAATGACGACGTGATAACGGCCATCTCGTTCGTTCAACAACTTGGCGCGGGCGTCGCCAGTGGATTGCACGGCGACAATGCGGCCAATGGCATCGCCGCGTTCGTTGGCGTGATGGACAAATAGATCAACGAAGGCACGCAAGAATCCACCGGTGCCGAATTGCAGGATCGTCTCGGGAAGACCGCTCATGCCAGCGCCCGGTTCCGGCGCGTCGGCACCGCTGTCGCCGGCGTGTGCATTTTCGTGGCGGCTTCATCGCAAATACGGGCGGCCAATGCCACTTTCAACAAGTGAATGCCGCCACGGAATGTGAATATGCCGATGACGACCATGCCCATCGTCTGGTAGACCAGACCGTCGATAAGGTGCAGTAACACCAGTCCGAACACCGCCAAACCGATGGCGATCAACACCCAACCCATCAATTCGCGCAGCCAGAAGCTCATGGCAGTTTCTCCAAACGTTGATTGTCCTGTTTCAGGCGTGCCCGGTTGATCCATCGAACGATGCGCCGTTGATCGCCGCGAGTTTCGCTCCATAATTCGTCGGCAAGCAGCAATCGCGCCTCGGTGGGCGACCGCCGTCGTGCGTGGCGATAACCCACTACGGCCGTGACGATGAACACGGGCGTCAACGCGAACCAGATCATCAATCCGAGCCGCCATTGTTCTGGGACCGTCATCCGTGGCGGGGGAATCCGTTCGCTGACGGCCCAAAATACCACGCTAGCGACGGCACAAATGGCCACGCTGCCGACCGCGCTGGGCCATTCGTCGATGGCCAGGACACAGTCGCGCCGTTCCGGTTTCATCAGCGTCTCCCGCGATGGTAGCTTGCGCCGGATCAGATAGACGATGTAGGGCACGATGGTCAGCACCATCAATATCTCGATCCACACCGGCGGGCCACGGTGACGCGGCCGCGATGGATCGAGCGTGCGCCGGGGATCGTGCGGCAAGATCGACGAGGTGATGGAGTACAACCGAAAGTGCGCGAGGATAACGGCGACGACACACGCTGCCAACAACACGTCGTTCATCGGCGATGTCATCATGTGGAACTGCTGTTGCGTGACTAGCAGCGACAGCGCAACACCCAGCAACATGAACACCGGTGCCGATAACCAGCGAAACATCAGACCCGTGATCGCCACCAATGTCGGCACGACGGCCCAGATGCCTTCCGCATGTTGCATCAGTGCCAGACCCAGTGCCAGCGCGGCCACCAAGCCGAATGTCAAATACGTTCGCGCGGCCGGGTCAGCCCAAACGTCAAATCGCCGATTCGGTGCATCGCTCATCGGCGGCCTGCTCCCTGAATCAAGCGCAATTGTTCGAGGCGATGCAGAATCAACCGGACGGGATCGCCGGCATCGGCCGGCGCGAGCGGTACGCCGAGCCGGCCAAATGCTCGCCGAGTCGTTTGCCACGCGCGGGCGGCTTGTTGTTTTTCCGCGAATGTGACCAGTTGGGCCGCCGTGAGTCCGTCGGGCAACTTCGTTACATCGTCTGCGACCCGGCCTGGCTGCACGACCAGCACCTGATGATGCTTGGCCCGGGCAACACGCACCGAGCGCAACAATTCGGTGAGTCGGCCGCTGCGCCCGACATAGTCACCCATGAGCACAAAGAGTTCGTTATCGCGGCCACGACTCACGGCGCGGGTCAGTGCCCGGGCTTGTTGCTCGATGGCGAGCGTTTCGTGCCCCGCATTGTCACTTCGCACGTCGAACGGCACCCGATGCTCCGCGAGCAACCGTTGCAGATGCCATGCACAAGCGGCGTTGTCGTCAAGCATCAATGCGAGTGAACCCGCCGGCAGTGCGTACTTTGCCGTCACCAGCGCGGCTAATCGCTTGCGCCAAGCATAGCGGCGGCGGGCCGACGGCAGATTGACATTACGAAGTCGCTGCCATAGGCTGCGGCGGACGCCTCCTCGCGGTCGCGGAACATAAGCGGGCTGGGGTGCCAGCCACGGCAACCATAACGGAAACCTGTTGATCGTTGGCGACATTAGGTCGGGATACACGTCCGTTGCCAACGCATGGGCGCGGGCGATCAGGCCTTTGATGTCTTCGGTCGCGACTTGTGGTTGCAACGCGGCCGCACGGGCCAACTGCCCGAGTATGGCGATCAACTGCGTTGAGGAGCGCGCCGGCGGCAAATATGTGACCGCATTGTCAGTACAAATTGCGAGGCCGACGAGATCGCGGTTGCCAATCGCGGTCTGGGCGACGCCGGCGGCGATGACGCAAAATCGCGCGAGCGCGGTTTCACCCGGCGCCCCCGTGCGCGTCGCTGACGAGGCATCGAGTAAGAGCGTACACCGCAAAGGCACTTCGCTCTCGAACTCACGGGTGATGAGTTCATCTTTGCGTGCGCTGATCTTCCAGGCGATGCGCTTTGGCGGGTCACCGGGCCGGTAATCGCGCAATTCCAATAACTCACTACCCGTACCCGGCCGGCGAAAGCGATGCACGCCCGGCGGCGGTAACATGTTGAAGCGCTTGTCGCCACGACGCGATGAATGAAGCGACGTCAACGCCGGCAGTGCGAAGTACTCGACCGGGTCGCGCACAAACGTCTCGAAGTAAAACAGCCCCTGCAAATCGGCTAGCCGCACCCGCGCACCTTCGAAACGCACAACGCCGATGCGGTCGCAGCGGATGCGATACTTCCAGGCAACCGGAAACTCAGCCCGCAGTTGCCCGGAAAAGCGCGGCTGCCCTTCAGTGATGACTGCACCGGCGGGCGAGCGGTCGCTAATGATCACGAATGGCAATCGACCACGGTCGAGTCGCACCCGCACCGATACGTGATACGATTGCCCGGCCCACAGCGTCGTCACGGGTCCACGGTCATCAATCACGGTCCGCTGCAACCGCAAGCCGCGAACGG
>JANLTA010000560.1:0-1669 GCA_031362705.1 Gemmataceae bacterium
GAGTCTGCTTTACAGTCGAGTAACGACTACCGATCCGGATGTACGGATGCCGCAGCGCGGCAAACCATTATCTGCCGAGCAAATCAAGAACATCAAAACATGGATCGATCAAGGCGCTGTTTGGCCCGAGGAGGCCAAGGGCGCTGTACATTGGGCGTTTCAGCCGGTCAGGCGTCCGGCGATGCCGGCACTCTCCCGCATGGACTGGCCACGCAATATCATTGATCATTTCGTACTCGCTCGTCTGGAGAAGGCGGGTCTCGTCCCGACGCCGGAGGCTGCTCGCACGACGCTAGTCCGCCGCCTCAAATTCGATCTTCTCGGCTTGCCGCCAACGCCGCAGGAAATCGAAGAGTTTGTCCTCGACTCGTCATCCGACGCTTACGAGAAGCTCGTTAATCGATATTTGGCGAGTCCCCATTATGGTGAGCGCTGGGCGCGGCACTGGCTGGATGTCGTTCGTTTTGCCGAGAGTCACGGTTTGACGAAGCCCACGGTGCAATGCGTTAACACGAACGCATCGAAGTGCCGGGCGTGGAAGCGATGGAGATACTGCGGGAGGTGGCGCGGTGGCGGCTTGTGAAGTCCGTTTAATGACCATCGAAAAGCGAATGTGTGACCAGCCGCCAACCGGCAGCAAGTGAGCCACGTTTTTACATGCCATGAGGTTGCTCGCCAGATAGTGTGACGATTAGGTTTGTCATGCATCTGCCACGCCGCACATGTCGAGTAACGATTGTCGACGCCTTCCTTCGCGCCGAGCGCTAGGGGGCAGGATGCGCGCCAAGAGAGTCCCAAGTCAATCATCGACTTGTCCGCGCTTCGCAAGGAAAGGGCGGATAGACAGAAGACTGTATCGGGGCGCGTTTCAGCCGGGCGATCATAAGGCTGCCGGCGTACTGCTTGCCGCAGCATGCTTGGAACTATTCGAGTGTCACGATGAATCTAGCGGACACCGACTCATGACTCCCCCCGAGCTTCCATCTCCCGCGCTGGATGAGTTGATTGCCAACTACCTACAGGCTGTATCAGCTGGGCAAGCCCCGGACCGTGAAACGCTCTTAGCGGCGCATCCCAATTATGCGACGGGACTAATTGCTTTCTTTCGTAAGCAGGATCGGCAAAGAATCGGCGACGACCCTGATGCCACAATAGCGCCCGACGGCGTCAGCCATGGATTACCCACCAAGGTGCGCGATTTCGGTGACTACGAGTTACTCGAAGAGATCGCCCGAGGTGGCATGGGTGTTGTTTACAGAGCACGACAAGTAAGTCTGAATCGGCCGGTCGCACTAAAAATGATCTTGGCGGGGCACCTCGCTTCCGCGCTGGACGTGCAACGCTTTCACGCTGAGGCCGAGGCCGCCGCCAATCTTGATCATCCAAACATTCTGCCCATCTACGAAGTGGGCGAACATGACGGACAACATTACTTTTCGATGAAGTTGGTTGAGGGCGGAAGTCTCGCTAATCGAATCGCGGGTCTTGTCAACGATCCAAATGCGGCCGCCCTGTTGCTGGAGAAGGTATGTCGTGCTGTTCACTTCTCGCACCAACGCGGCATCTTGCATCGTGATTTGAAACCCGCAAACGTGTTAATGGACCTCGACGGGACGCCCTTTGTCACCGACTTCGGCCTGGCCAAAATTGAGAAAAGTGACAGCGGTTT
>JANLTA010000598.1:0-6362 GCA_031362705.1 Gemmataceae bacterium
CCCTTGACCCCGGAGGGGTCACAGCTATTAGCCGGTGGTTGAGCGCAGTGATACCACCGGTAACCGTGCAAAAAAAAGATCCTCGACCCCGGAGGGGTCGCAGCGCGTTCAGATGCTGCGACCCCTCCGGGGTCGTAATCCGGGGCGATGCCGAAAACCCCGGGTGCGCGAAGCGCGACCCGGGGCTAATGGCTGTGACCCCTCCGGGGTTTGGAAGTCGTGCGACGCCTCCGGAACTATTGGGCCGGGCGGCCAAAGTAATACGCCACGAGTGTCAAACCGATTGCGATCACAACCCAGCGCACGAGCGTGCGATTCATCCGCCGGCCGAAATATGCGCCGAGATAGCCACCCACAATGGCGGCCACCGCCATGATTAGCGTGTAATGCCAGACAACATTGCCCGAACGGATGAACTCAATGGCCGCGACCGCGTTGACGAGAACGGCCTGCACAGTTTTGACGGCGTTCATCTCGTGAATATTGGTCATGCCGAAATACGAAAATGCTGCCAGCATGATGATGCCGATGCCCGCGCCGAAGTAACCGCCATAAATGGCGACCGCGAACTGCACCGCCAGCATGATCGGCAATGGCCACGGACGATGTGCGGCATTTGTGATCCGCGCCACCAGCGGTTGCGACAGGAACAACAGCGTGGCCGTGAGAATCAGCCACGGCACCAGGCGGGCAAAGTACTTGGGGTCCAGTTGCGTGACCAACTCCACGCCGATCAGCCCGCCCAGAAGTGACGGCAACGCCAGCAACAACGCCCACCGCCGCACTAGCTTCAACTCGCGGCGAAATCCCCAGACACTCGCCAACGACCCCGGCAACAATGCCACCGTGCTGGTGCCATTGGCGATCACCGCCGGCAACACGGCGGTCAACGCCGGAAAGGTCAGCAGCGTGCCCCCCCCCGCCAGTGCATTCACCGCCCCCGCCGCCAGCGCGGCCAGAATGAGCGTGCCATAAGTTGCGAGCCAATCGGTCATGCCATCCTGAGAATTGCGCCGTTAAACCAGTCCTAGACTCACTCGCAAACACTCATTGAGTTTCAGGTTCAAGGTTGGCGACAACGCGCCCAATACTTGGGCTATCGAATGTGTTTCCACTGTTGCGAGCGACAGACAGGACACGACCGAGTCTCGAACCAAGCCGGTTGCCATGCCGTCGGGTGTGTTTGCGTCGATGAATATGCACGCTGGATCGGTCGCCATTGACAGATTCTTAGTGACTTGTGCAACCACGACGGTTCCGACAATTGTTGCGTACTGGTCAGACTGGATCACCACCGCTGGTCGCTTCTTTCCCCGTAGCCCGCTTGGATGTGGAAAGCGGACCAGGACGACGTCGCCCCGCTTCATGGCTTCACCGGCTCATCGTCATACTCAGGATAATCTTCATCCCACCCGATGTGTTTGCCTGCCTTCCATGCCAACGCAAGCCGCTCTTCGCTCGTCCACGGGCTGTCGTCATACTCGACTTCCGTGAGTCGCTGATATTCGTCGCCTCTCAACAAGACAAACGTTTCTTGCGTGCGCGGATTGACCAACCGTAGCGGCGCGGCCTCCGGAAGTTCCACCGCATCTGCTTGCTGTGCCGTCAATTCAATCACAACTGCCTCCGTCGCACTTCAATGATGCCTCAGGCCGGGCAACGTTCTCATCGATTCATGTTATCTTGCAAAGGCGCCGCAAACAATGAGCGTGATATTTAGTTCGATGTCGCGGCCAGCGCATGCAGTTTCAGCACCGTCGCCCAATTGCGGCACGTCACGGCATCACCCAGCGCGCGGGCGACGGATGCGCCGAGCTGGCTGTCGAGTACACCGTCGGGACACCACATATAAGCCACCCGTTTGCCTAGGGCCAGTGCTTCCTTGCCCCAGTCTTGTTTCTTGTGTGCCGACAACTTGGCTTGGTCCGCCGGATCGCGAAAAACCGCAACCAGCAGGCGCGAGTGGTCGGTAGCAACCTTAAGCAATGGATTTTCCGACACGATCAAGCCAAGTTCCTCCGAGGTCAACACAGTAATGCGTGCCGTGACGCCCAACTCCTTGGTCAATGCCGCCTCAAGCCGTTTGGCCGTATTGCCCGAAGCGGCCCGCGACGAGGAATACACGACATTGCCGCTATTAAGCAGCGTCCGCACGTTGGCATAGCCGAGACCCTCGACGAGTTTACGAAGGTCCGCCATCGCAATGCGCTTCGCACGCCCAACGTTGATACCCCGCAACAATGCTATTTGGGTTGGCACAATTGGTTCTCACCGATAATCGAGATTCAACTCACCACGATAGTATAGGATCACCTCCAAAAGCCGCTTGCGGCTTAGCGCCCGCTACAATACCATCAGCGAATCGAGACGAGGGGACGAGTCATGTCAAACACACTCCACCTGACCGCAACCGTGTTGCCGGGTTTGCGCATCGAAGTGCCGACTCCCGACTTCAAAGTGGGCGACACATTGGACGTCGTGCTATCACCTCGTCAGCCAGCGACGAACGGGGTGTCAAGAACAAGTGGTGCGGCCACGTTCTTGAAGTCGCTTCCGCCTCGCAGCATGTCGCCCGAACAGTGGGAGCAGTTCGAACGCGAATTCAGAGAGGATCGTGAATCATGGGATCGCGACTATTGATTCCGGCATCAGGAACCGTCGGAATCGACACCGCGCCCATCATTTACAGCATCGAACGGCATCCGGTTTACTACCCGCTTCTCGAACCACTCTGGATCGAGGTCGAGGCCGGCAACGTCGAATTGTTGGTAAGCGAATTGGTCTTGGCCGAAGCTCTGGTTATGCCATACAAGTCAGGTGATTCAGTTCGCGTTTTGGAGTACGAGGGGCTACTGGCTCAACCCAATGTTCGCTTAGTACCAGTCTCCTCCTCGATACTTCGGGATGCCGCCAAACTCCGCTCGCAACGGCGACTCAAGACACCCGATGCCATTCATGCTGCCACCGCATTGTCCGAAGGTTGCGCGACTTTTGTTGCCAACGACGCGTCCTTTCGAACGATTCCCGGCCTGCCATTGCAGTTACTCAAAGACCTTGTCAGACCGTAATCACCTTTTCCAAGATTTCCGCATTCTCCTCCAATCCCTCCGCTCGCTTGTTTCGTCGTTTATTTTAACCGAGACTTAACTCACCACGGATCACCTCCAAAAGTCGCTTGCGGCTTAGCGCCCGCTACAATACCATCAGCTCATCGAGATGAGGGGACGAGTCATGTCAAACACACTCCACCTGACCGCGACCGTGTTGCCCGGCAATCGCATCGAGGTGCCGACACCTGATGTTACCTGGCCCCAAGAGAACCGCGTAAGATGAGAATTGATGCGATATCGTATTGCGATAGCCGTTGTCTTGATGATAGCAGCGGTATTTCTGTTGCCGCTCAACTGCGCACCTTACACCTTGTGGGACGGGGGCTTTGACCTCACCGTCAACGTTTCGGCTTCAGCCGGGTCGCTTCGTTCGGTGACTTGTCAGGTCTGTGGTCACCGGAATGAAGCCGAGTTCATTTTGGAGCATCTTTTGCCAGAGACTTACAGTTCGCGGACGTATACCGTCGACCCCTTCATCGGCCAGCCGCTAACCGTCTATGTACCGTTGAGCGGCCGCGATTCCGCATTCGGTCGAGAACTACAACGTTTTCAATTTCGTTACCTGGTCGTCATCGGTCAATTCGAAGATGGCAGCAAGCGCGGGAAACTTGCCGAGATTCCCGATTGCCGAGTATCGCGAGAACTGAGTGTGATGCTGCCGTAGACTAATTATCAAGGGCCGTGTGCCCAGTCGACGAGGGCGACTAAGCCTTGTTCCTTTTTTCTGGGCGGCTAGACTTCCAAACACTGGGGTTGCTGCCATGCCGGTTATTACGTGTCCTGTGTGCAATAAGCGCTACAAAGTCGAGGCTCCGAAGTCAGGAAAAAAGGTTCGATGCAAGTGCGGCGTTCGATTCGACTCCGTCAGCGCCACTCCTGAATGCAAGGCAGCGGGTTCCAAACCAGAGATTCCGCCGCCGAAGAATGCGTCCACGTACAAATCTCTATTGCCTCCGCCGCCACCCCAACAAAAGGCAAAAGTTCGACGCTTCGCCGTTCAGCAAGACCCAGTCGTCACTTGCCTGTTGCCGCCAATTCCGTGCGCGGAATGCGGTCATACTATTTCATGTGAAGCGGTGACCTGTCCATCTTGTGGCGGCCCCAACAAGTGGGTCCATCCCGCAATCGCGAAGTTCCTAGCGTCGCGAGGACGATTCGAGAACATCCGCCCGTTTGAAGTTCATGTTCTTAACTATGTTTTGGTCGTTGTTGACGCGGAGTCACGGCAAAACAGCGAAACGCTCTCCGCGCTTATCGGCAGCGTGCGAATTTGGGCACCGCTGTCGCTTCACGGACTACTAACAGTCGGTGCAACTCATTTTGCCGGGAAAGGTCTTCAAGAATGGCTCGCCACCAACGTCAAAATGTTCCGTATTGACTTCAGCACACGGCCAGTGTCATACGCTTGCAACGACGCCGATCATTGGTCAGACGTTTTAGAGTTTTTCGGCCTAACATAGAGCTAACTTGCGAGCTCGAAGCCGATGCGAAAAAGATGGCGCGTCGCCGTGTGCCGTTCCTTTGGCTCGGCAAAGGCGTATTAACGACTAGCCCGGTCAGAAAACTGTCCTACGAGCGGGAGTGTCTGGCACGCCATCGCACGTGGCTTTCGGGCCTGAAAGGCCCGTTCTGTCAGCCCAGGCCGAAGGCCTGGGTAACGTTCCCCAACACATGTCGGCCCTGAAAGGGCCGTTCGTCAACTCGCACAACAATGGTCTTGTCGCATCGTAGCATAGCGTTTGCGACAGCGTCTTTTTCAATGGAGTACAATGATGGCGCAATCATTGGCCAAGGTTTACATTCATGTCGTCTTCTCGACGAAGAACCGAGAACCCATTCTTGTTGATGACTGGCGCGATGAATTGTTTCATGTCTTAGGCGGCACGGCCAATCACCTTGATTGTCAGTCGCTGATCACCGGCGGTGTTGCCGATCATGTTCACATGTTGTTTCAATTGGGCCGGACAATCACCATCGCGGACGCCATCGGAAAGATCAAATCGACATCGTCGAATTGGATCAATCAAACACGCGGTCTGATAACGCCGTTTCATTGGCAAGGTGGTTATGCGGCTTTTTCTGTCAGCCAATCAAACATTGAGGCAGTGCGCCAGTACATTCGACGACAACCGGAGCATCACGCCAACCAGACATTTCAGGACGAGGTGCGCGAATGGTTGCGCCGCTATGAGGTGGAATGGGACGAACGATACATCTGGGATTGAAGGAACGGCCCTTTCAGGGCCGAATGGCATGGGTGTTGTATTCCCGGGCCTTCGGCCCGGGCTGATAGAATGAGCCTTTCAGGCTCGAAAACACGTACCCGATGGTACGAACCTGAAAGGCCCGTCTGAAGATTTCGGGCCTGAAAGGTCCGTTCTACCAGCCCAGGCCGAAGGCCTGGGCACGCTGTCACCCGCGCCGCCCGCATGAGGACCAATCATGACCACAAACGACTTGCTCGTCTCCGGCATTCGCATGAGCACGGCGATGATTCAGCGAATGACGGCCGATCTGACGCCGGAGGAGCTTCTGCACCAGCCGGCCGCGGGCGCGAATTGTGCCGCCTGGATCGTCGGCCATCTTGCGATGACTCTGCATCGTTCCCTCGGTCGGCTGGGGGTCACCGATCTGCCAGCGGTCCCGGACGATCTCGCTGCCCAATTTCAGATGACCAAACAGGCCGCCGGCAAACAGGAGGGCCTCGGCGATACCCAGGCATTGCTCGCAATGTTCAATGACCGGGCCGAACGCCTGCAAGCCGCCCTGGCCAAGTTGACCCCCGAAGTGCTCGAAGGCGAGCCAGAGTTCCGCCCACCCGCCGCCGCCAACCGCGGCGACATGCTGCTCTTTCTTGGATTGCACAACTCCATGCACGCCGGCCAAATCTCGACAATCCGCCGAAGCCTGGGCAAGCCGCCACTGGGGTAAGTCACAGCAGGAGCATTTCAAGGTTAATGGGTCGCGGCGTTTCGGCGAATTGGTAGTGTCTCAGTTTGCCACGGCGCGAGAAATTGGCGGATACGAAGTGACTTCATCTTCTTTGTGTTTTCCTTTGTGTTCTTTGTGCCTTTGTGGTGAGTTCTTAAGACCAACCACAAAGGGCACGAAGGAAGCACGAAGAAAACCAAACTGCGCCACTACCGGCGAATTGCGGAATTCTGGCGAATTCGCTACTGAGCTTGCAAACTCGTCGCCGCATTCGCCAGAATGCGGTGGCTCGCCTCACGGCCTACCTCTGGCGGAATTCTG
>JANLTA010000624.1:0-1976 GCA_031362705.1 Gemmataceae bacterium
CACGGACCATTCCAGTCGATCCGAATTCCGAACCACCATCGGGCGTATTTCCAAAAAGGCTCGCGCCCCTTTGTTTGCGGCCGCGCGACGACTCAACACCGCCACATCCTCAGTTATCACCCCCCTGGAACGTCCAAATTATTGTTGAAATTACATCAAGGGCGGTGATAACTGATGTAGGGTGGGCCGCGTATTCCGAGGCCCACCAGCATGGTACTCAACTCAGAGCAATGCCCGATCCACGTACCAAGGACAACAATTGCGCCGGCAATTATCTCGGCGTACAGTTAGGCACGTTGCCGGGCATCCGACATTCGCGCATCAGACTTTGTTCGCGAGCGTTTAACTCCATTTTGGTGGGCCTCGGAGTACCTTTGGCCTTAAGTTTACCCCCATATGGGACAGTAACTTTTACAAAATTGGAGCGGCGGCTGGTGGCGATTGTGTGGCTAAGTCGTGTGCTGTGATGGACTCGTTGCATTTTGTAACCCGGTTTGCAAGTTTTTCAAAGGCGTGCAGCGGCAAGTCCAGTAGTAGGCAGCTGCGTAGGATCTAACAACGAACCCTACGTCAACCTACTTGGACGGAGCCGCTGATGACTGCTACCGATGATACCGATTTGTGTTTGGGTCAAGCAATGTTCGGACAGGTGAAGCTTGGCGACAAGCGACGCACCGCTCGTCTGATTAAGACGTTTGATAAGATGCGTCGGCATCCCGGCGGTACACTGCCCGACAAGCTTTGAATTCATCGAGCATGAAGCCAAGAGTGGTCGACGGTTCCTCATTCGCAACCCGAAATGCCGCAAGGTCTACGCGGGCCACGAACCAGTCGGTCCTCGGTTGTACCTCAAGGAACATGTGCAAAGCCTGCCGGAACTGGGGCGCTTCACGATGGCCGTGCAAGCCCAGAAAGACCGCGCGGCCCGCAAGAACGCCGAGTTCGCGCTGCGGGGCGGGCCAATCCTGCTGCTGCCACCCCATGCGAAATATGGTCATCATGGAAACAACCCGCTGCCGCTGTACGTGGTGCAGGTGCTTGAGGTGAGCCCGCCGCCGAAGGGAGAAAAACCGATTGAATGGGTGTTGCTCACCAATGAACCCGTGCGGACCTTCGACGATGTGTGGCGTGTAGTCAGCTGGTATGAACGGCGGTGGATAGTGGAAGAGTATCACAAAGCACTCCAGACCGGCTGCCGGATTGAGGATCTGCAATTCACCAAGGTCGAACGATTGCAACCAGCGATTGCCATACTTTCAGCTTTGGCCTTGACGCTGCTCAATCTGCGCGACGCCAGCCGCCGCCCCGACGCTCAAACGCGTCGCGCCACGACGATGTTCGCGTCGGAATATATCGAGGTGCTGAGCACCTGGCGCCATCGCAAACCGAATCGCCATTGGAGCGTTCACGAATTCTTTTTTGCGCTGGCACGTCTGGGAGGCCACCAAAATCGCAAGCGCGACCACCGTCCAGGTTGGCTCGTCCTCTGGCGCGGTTGGATGAAACTGCAGTGCATGGTCGACGGATACACGGTCGCCCAGGGCAAAACATGAGAATGAACTTAAGGCCAAATCTCGGCGGGCCTAAATTCAAATCTAGCGAGCAAAAGTTAGTAAGATCTTGGTCTCCCCTCGCCCCGGTAGAGGTCGTGCAGCTTTTAAGTTCAAGAAGGGTAGCGGTTTGGGATGACAGAACAGTTGACCTTCGTGGGATTGTGGTTTTGCGCTACAACTGTGGTCCTTTCGTTCCAACCACACGGAGGTCGTTGTGACTCTAGTCGAACTCGAAGTCGGCAAAAAAGACGCGTGATGCGGGTTTTCGTCCATTTCCGCTCCCGGAAGATCATTCCGATTGGCAGAAGTTGCGCGAGCGGATGGGGGAGGATGAGCATGCTAGCATCGTTGAGCGGCAAGTGAATGGGTTGGATCGAAGCGAGATTGATACGATCTATCGCGGGAGCGGCTCACTGCCTTATG
>JANLTA010001033.1:0-9248 GCA_031362705.1 Gemmataceae bacterium
GCCGGCCGGTATTCACAAGCGAAAACGACAACGGCGAACGGTTTGCCAGGGAATTTCGCAGTCACGTCGCTCAATTTCAGCTTCTGTACACCGAAAATGTAGTTCTCCACAGCGTCCAGTTCCGCCGGTGTCGGATACAGATCGAGCGGCACACCGTCTGGCCCTTGCAACACATTCGGAGAGGCAAGTGCGTGAAAGAGCAGGCTCCGTGACGGAGAACCGGGTTCGATTCCCCTGACCCCGTCGTTCGCAAAATCTCCGAACCCTAACAGGCTGCGATCAATCGTCAACGGGTCGTCAAGAGCCTTGGCAAGATTAGGCGCCCCAACGTCTAATCCGTGCTTCGCCATTAGGGCCTTCCACCCGTCGTTGAGATTTAATTTCTTGCAGAGCGTTCTTACCGAATCGATCAAAGCCATGTGAATTCTCCTTGTGCATCTCGTCCAAGGTTACGACTATTTTGTCCTGACAAGAGCCTGGTGGCCTGTAGCGACATTACGTTTTCTTTTTGAGTTTCGATTTGCTCGGCTTCGAGGACTTTTTAGCAGATTTCCCAGCAGCCAGAGTTTTCAGAGACGCGATCGACGGTGCGAAGAAGTAGCCACCGCCAGTAGGTATCACCCAATCCTGGTCGGTTTCGATTGGGGCGGTCTCGCCTGGCAGTCCGAGCTTGAATGATCGCCGTCGGGTTGCGTCGGCCCCATTCTGTCCGAGGATCGGATCGAGTCCGGTGCCGCCTTCTTTGAAGTCCGGGTTGTTCACCCAGTTCTTCGTAACAAACTCGAATTGATCGACGATCGAGACTTGGTAGGCCAGGAACAACAGCCCGCGGTCCACACCGTCGTCTAATGGCGCGCTCAGAACTGAAGCCGATTGCGTCCCATAGGGAATACCGCGGCGAAGAAGTCGGTGAGTTTGGGTGGTGCTTTCGTTCAAACTTGGGATAGATTCGGATTCGTCATTCCGCGGGTACGCTTTGCGGATGTGCCCGGCAAAGGGGAGGTTCGTTCCGTCCGGGTCATGAGCAGGCGGCGTGACATTTTCACATACTTTTCCGGGCAACGCCACGGGCTTGGCTGGCTTACCGTCCTCGTCTTCACCGAACTCGAAGTTGTTGTTGCGGCAATCGTCTTGCGCCAAGTCAGTGTCGTCAATAGCGGGGGAAATTACTACCGGCGCTCCGCTCGGCCATCGTCCGACCATTCGTGCGCCGGCAAATGCAGGTGCGACTCCAAACTGCGCGCCCAATTGGCCCAAGAAGCGGTGGAACCCGCCGACATCCTGGTGCAGACGTCGGAATACCAAGAATGATCCGAATCGAGCGAACTCTGGAGCCTTGCGATCGTTGTTTTTTAGCGGGTCCTTGCCAGGCTCGTCGATTTCCTTCTTCGGATCCTGTCCAGGGTAACCGAAGACAAATTCGCCCGGCCAAAGCAGATCCTGGCCGGGTTTTCCCTGCCCAGGGTTGAGGGGGTTCTGACTCGGCGTCAGAGGCGAGCCATTCGGCAGTAAGCCGCGAACGCCAGGTTGCGAAACGCCATCCTTGAAACCGAAGTGCTCATGTCCTACCAGCGGCTCGCTCAAGACATCCCCATCCTGGCGGTAGAGGATACTAGCCCCGCTCGCGACGAGTTTTCCCTTCACATCGGTGCCCGGAAACAACGTCTTAGCGGTGTAGGCTACCGCTTCGTTTAAGGCGTTGCGTTCGTCAGCAGCGAAGACTAGAACTACGTCGGGTTCGCGTTTCGGTCCGCCTACGACCCAGTTCACTGGGTCGCCCGCATTGCCGGTTCCAACCGGGTCGCCCAGTTCTCCATCCAAGGCGCGCTCCAGCAGCCCGGTGGTGAAGGCCTCATCCACAAATTCATCCAGGTTCATTCCCGGTTGTTCCAGTTTCTTAAGTCCCGCGAACGAGAACGCTATGTTCGCCCACAATGCCTGAACTGGCGACTTGTTCCCATGTTGCTTACTTCGCAAGCTTTTGAACAATCGGTTGAACGCCAACACGTCCTGGGTAGTAGCCACGCGGTCTAGGAACTTAGCAAGCCACAGCGCGAAGGCAACCGGGTCGTCGATCCGCAAAAACAGCAGCGTCTGGTGATCCTTGTTGAATCCAGGAATAATATTTCCTTGAATCTGATCAATGGCCAGTGTTGGCTCTTTGCTTCGGCTCGCGGGCACGGAGCCGTCTTCGAGGGGAGAGGCTGCCGGGCCCTCAAACGGAGTTTTCGTTTCGGACATCACGTACTCCTTCTATCGTGTGCGAGTAGTTTGACCTTACCCTGATGTTCGTACCAGAGACTATGTCAGTACAACAGGGGTGCCAATCGATCGAAGTCGGTTTTCAAGTCATCGATCAATGCCATCCCTCAATCTCCCGGAATGCGGCCGCTCAAGCTTTGGACTGCCAGTCGGCACGGGCATCACCCACCAGATTCTGTTCAATCACGAGATCGACCGCAGAAAAGGAATGCTGGGAGCGAAGAAATATTCGCCGCCTTTCAACGTGACCGCCGACTCAAAGTTGAACGATTTTTTCCCGGCGCTCTTATCGCCCCAGCGCTTTGGCCATCGCTGTGCTTCGTCTGGATCCTGTCCGATCAACGGATCATCCCCCGTATCCTGTTGCAGTAGGCCGAGGGTTGGAATGCCTGACGGGAAATGTTCGTTGTCGACCCAGGTTCGCTGGATGAACTCGAATTGTTCTTCGACGTTCTGTTGAAAACACATAAAGAGGAGCCCCCGCGGTGCCGCCGGATTGGGATCCGCTTCCGTAGAATCCGCGACTCCCGGCATCGGCTTACCATACGGGATGCCGCGGCGCACGATTCTCCGTCGTCGTTCTGATTCCAGCGACGTCAACGGTGTCGTGCCGCGCGGGTTCACCTTGCGGATATGGGAATGAAATGGGCACTTGTCGCCCTCGAAATCCTTGTTGAAGTTGAAATCGTTGTCCACTTGTGCGCCGGGACTGGGCGCGTCCGATATGACCACGGGTGTTCCGTCCTTGAAGCGACCGACCACCATCGCGCCGGCCAGCGCTTCATTGGTATTCAGCGATGTAGCGAGGGCCCGGACTCGTTCGTTGAATTTGACGACGTCCTGTCCGAGTTTACGGTAAACCAGATAGCTACCGAAGGCGTCTGTTTCTTCGGTAAACGGATCGCGCACCAGAACCAGGCTCAAGCGTGCGCCGGCGTCCCAGGCTTTGCGTTGCTGATTTTCCAGAAGCTCGTCGTCGAGATCCTGCATGGTAAACAACGGGTTGCTGATGCCGTCGAAGTAGCCGAAATGTTCGACGGACTCTGGATCGCCACCGGTCGCCTGATTTTTTCGTCGGAGCACGATTCCCTCTTCGACCGTCAACACCGTTGCGATGCCAGCGAGGCTGGTGCGCATCTCCTCTGCGGCTTTTTTTACCGCGTCCTCGGTGGCATCCGCGACTGTGAAAAGCGCGTGAATCTCCCTTTGAAAACCGGTCTCCCAGCTCGTCGGCTCCGGGTCTTTGTTGTCTGTATCTAGAATGCTCTCAACGATGCCTCCCAAGAATCCTTTGGTCTGGTCCTTCATTCCCTTTCGAAAGGTGCGACTCGCGAACTGATTTGAGTCGTATCCCAGGAATTCGTAGCCCTTGGCTGAAAGAAAGAAACCACGTACCAATCCGCCGTCAAAGGTGCGGTCAGCGTGCCGGCGGACCATATCGTCGTGCTGTTTCTTGGCCGTTGTGACCACCGCCGCCACTGAGTTGTGAATCCACGCTTTGACGGCTGCAGGCGAACCCGTAAACCGCAGAAAGAGATGTCGCGCAAAATTTCGACCATGAGCACGAAGGATATTCGCCTGCATATGGACCAACATTGCCTCGTACTCGGCAGACGTGATGTCCACGTCTTTCGCCGGTTTTTCTAGGTTGACTGGCATCTCCCACTCCTTTTCGTTGGGTACTAGCGAACGTAAAAACGAAGACCGTTCACCGCTTCGGTTTACCTTGCGGCACGAAACTCCGCGTGGCGTGTTTCTGCAGATCGCGGTGGTGCAGTTGTGAAACCGCCGCTGCAGCAGTGTCGGCGTGCGCTGCCGACGGTGCGTTGAGCGAGAGCGGTGCGGGACCGGATGATGGCGTTTCCAAAATGTCGATGACGCCGGCGCTCGCGGGGTGGAGGGTGGCTCCGACCTTGACAGCGGCGTCGCGCAAGCCGGGCGCTGCGGCAGCTGTAATTTGCAGGTTGGCTGTCAGGAATACATCGAGTACGAGCTCGCCCGTTTCGGGGTCTTGCCTCTGCTGCGTTTCGCGGTTCGTCACAGTAACCGTCACGTCGCCCCCGGTTATCTCGATCGTTGAACTGGCCGGCGAATTGGTGCAATAAATGCCTATGCCTTGGTGTGTCTGGCCGCGAACAAAATCCTCCTTGGCCCCGCCGTTGACGAAGAACGTGACAATGCGCGGCAGCCGTTGCGGCACACTGCGAGTCTGGACGCACCCTAGCGAGGTTGCGGCTCCGGCTGCGGGCCGGCCCGCTCCGGCCAGCTTAACCTGAATGCGTTCCGCCAGTTGAGCGCCCCGCGTGATGTTCTCGGTGCCTATCATGATGTCGCCCACGGTGAAACCCATGGCAGCCGGAACGGAATACTCCGCGCGCAGGATCATGTTGTTGGTGCCGCGGACGACCTTCCAGAAGTCCAACGGGTTCGTCCCGGTCGGCGCCGTGTTCGGCAGAACGAATCCGTTCACCGCCAAGCCGGCGATATACAGCCCTACCGGATTCGCCAGCGTCGCTGCGATGTTGTTGGCTCGGACCAGGTCATTCACATAGAAGCCGATAGACGGATCGCTGTTTCTTCCCGGGCTGCCATATCGGCCGCACGCGATCAACTCGTCACGGTCGGTCACCTCATGGGTGGACTTCTTGCGCAGGATCGTCGCGGCCGCTGCCAGGTAGATTTCCGCGAACAGGTTGTTCGGCGGACTGATCAGGTGCATCACGCCGTTCTTGCCGCCGGCAGCCGTGTTGCGATTCCAGATATTGGTTCGATCATAAGCGGGCCTTCCGGTTTCGGGATCGAGAATGTCGTTCCCGTCGTCATCCTTCTGCGACAGGTCGCTCACCTGAATTGTGTTTTCGCCCTGATATTTGCGATACAGATCGCGCACTTTCTCGGGACTCAGGAACCACAGTGTTTCCCAATACTCGGGGTTCTCACAGGTGAACACGACCTTAGTGATCTTGCCTGCCGCGTTTCGCGTGGCGGCCCATTCACAGTATTCATCCTGCCAGCCGCGCGGCCCCTGGGGCAAATAAGAGTTCGTGGGGTCAATAGGATCAAAGGGGGGACCCTCGTCGGCGAATTTCAGAATATCCTGGCGTGTATGTGTCGGTTCGAAGCCGTCCAGGATTCGTTTGGGAAAGGCCGTCCACAGATGTGCGTCCGGATGGATCAGCGAGGCCGCGTCTAGTCCCAGTGGGCTGAAGAAACGTGACCGCGGCGCGTCGTTGTCGGCGTCCCAGGGATCGCCAACCATGCCGACGCGAAACCAATTCTGAACGCGCCGGCTCCATTCGTTCCGAAAGGATTCGGCGAGCGCAACTTCGCTGGTTTCAAAATCGTTCACGTTTGCGGGGGGATCGAAGCGCGTCAGAACGGCCATGGTCAAACTCCAAGCGGTGTAAGAAACTCTGGCGGAACGGCAACCGAACCAATCTCGACGGTGCCGTCACGCCGCATCCGGAGAAAACGGGTCAACGGGAAATTCGCCCGCGGCAAGAGAAGTGGGAACTCCGCCTGGTTCAATCCCGGGAAGGTCGTCTGGTATTCCCTTCGTCTGGAGATTGAAAGGCGAGCCCATCCGTCGAGTCCCGCGTCGGCAGTTGCGGCAGCGGCCGCGGCCCTCAGATAGTCATTCAGATGTAGAGTCGCGCGCGTGGACAGGTCAGCGGCCGGAAGCTGCCAGTAATAGGCAAATTGCTGTTCGGCTGTGGCGCCTTCCAGTTGCATCTCCGCGACCGGACCTTTGGCCGCCGCCTCCGCCAGGATCGACTGAACGAGCGCGGTTTCCAAACTTGCGAGGTCACTGCGCGATGCTTCTTCAGGTAGCTTTGCGACATGCTTGAGTAGCCCGTTGCGGACGGGTGAGAAGACTGGGTTGGGAAAATCGACTAGCAACAGGCAAAGGGCCAGACGCGGTGTAACTAACTTGGCGCGAACGGCCTGTTCGAGCAAGTCCGTCGTTTCAAACGCCGGCTCCGGAATCAGGAACATGAAGAAGGTGTCTCCCGGTTGTTTGAATTCGCCGGCTGCCAGCGCGAATTCGTACTTCACTGAGAGGGCCTGATACGTGGGCCAGGGGATCGAGGTAGGGACAGGTGGGACGGTGATGCCAAGGGAGGCGAACGCGACCTCGTTATAAAAGAACACTTTTGGAACGACGATCCTTGTCGTGGGAACGGCTGTGAGCGACTTGATGCGACTGGAGGCGAGGTTGACGTTATCCGAGTCGATGAGCTGACGAAACAGATGGGGGACATTCGTCAGCTTTCCGTTCCGGAGTTCGATCCGGCTGGTATTGGCGCGCCGGATGCCACCTTCGATCAGCCCTTCCAGGACCTGTGCCTGCTCGCGCGAATCGAACAGTGCTTTCAGCTCCGGGACGTCTGGCGGGCGGAGCCGCTGGGGCACAACCTCCACGGAAATGCCGGCCTCTTCCGAATGCCAGTTGTTCCACGGTCGCTGCATTTCTTTCATCAGCGGCGCGCCGAACGGGTGGCATTCAAAACAACCCTTTCGCTGCGCCAGCGGGTGGGAGGCTAGGCTCGTTTCGCCACGCCAGACCCAAAAGTCCGGGTCCATGCGGCGATAGAAATTGAAGCCCTTTTTTTGCGGGTCCCACGCGATGAGCTCATTGACTCCCGTCCGCGTACCGGCCGGAATTGAGAGGAAGATCTCGCTTTCGCCGGTTTCGTCGGACTTCCAAGCGATCACATAACGAAACGTGCGATCGAGTGTCTCGGGATCGGCAGCAGCAGCAGAGATTTGGCCGCCTTCACCGACCAGAAAGGACGACCGCATCAGGCGGCCGCCCGGCTTTTCGTGCGGCTTGAGCGCCGCGAAGATTTCGACGATGTCTCTGGGAAAAGTGCCCTTGCGGAGTACATTCACGGCCCATGAATCGCTGAGTTGGCGCACTTCCTCGATGGTCAGATCGCGGGGCTCGGCATCTACACCCTCTAGAAATCGAAGAATGGTGCGCGTCGTGAGCCGCGCTTGCGTAGAGTCGGCAAGAGCATTAGATGGATCCAGGCGATAACCCTTACGGTCCTTAGATTGGGTTCTCGGGGTCGAATCGGTTCGCTTGACATTTGAGTTGGGCGGCTCCTGTGATTGCGTTCGTACCGTCCATAGCAACGCAACCAGCGCTACCATCGTGCTGCCAACACAAAGCCGTCGCCGATTCATCGGTGCCTCCAATGCGTCCTGATTGTCGTAAGCCCGCAAGCGACCGGCTTGGGAAGATCCCGTTTGCCTTTTACAGACCTAACGACTGGGAACACCTCAGGAAATGGATTCCCAACTACCGCTTGTCGGCTTATCGCAATGATTCCTTCAGTGCCTTATTAATCGCGGCAAAATCGTTATATGGCTCGTCGCCGATGTCTTTGAGCACGATCTTGCCTCGCGAATCAAATACAAATGTACCGTGAAGTGGCTCATTCCCGTAAGCGCGCAGGCTCTTGTACAAGCTCATCTCTGTGTCAGCGAATACGGTGAATGGAATATCGTCAAGCTCGTCGAGGTCGTCGACCGGCGTCACAACGACAATGGGTACCTTGGACGAGTCCAGTTGTTTTTGAAATTCGGCCAGCTGCGCCATGCATTGTTTGCAAAACGCCCCCTTGATCAACACGACGACATGCGGCTGTCCGACAAATTCGCGCAACGAGCGCGATTTGCCGTTAATGTCGATAAGCTTGACGTCTCTGGCCTTGTTACGGTTTAGAATCTCCAGTTCTACTTGCAGGTGCGCGGCTTTGATGCGAGCGGCGCGCTGTTCTGTGGATATCGAACCTTGGAGAGGTACCGCCTCCAACCGCTGCGGGTCGTCTTTACTTCGGCGCTGGCGGCTGGAATCCACCGATCCATTAAGATTCAAGAACTCCCTGATGGCGGCGTCCATGGCCTTGGTTGCATCGGAGTCGATGCCGCCACCAGCGGTATGCCCAAAAACCGACTGGATGGGCAGCAGCTTGGCGCCGGGAATCAATTTCGACTCAAAGACCGCATCAGTTAATGGAAAGTACTGATCCGAGGTGGAGGGCAATATGAGGACTCGAGCTTTAATCGAGCCAAGCGCTTTCTCCAGATTTCCTCCAAAGCCTTTCGTATCCCCCACATCATGTCGCTTCCACGTTTCCGCTTGCGAAATGAGGTCGTTTGCATCTTTGCCGAGGAATCCGTCCGAAATCGATTCCAAGAACTCTTCGACGTCTTGATCGCTCATATTGTCAAACAACTCGCGCGGCCAGGCTTCCGGCGAGCGTGTCCACGCGCGGTAATGCGTCGACATCGCGCGCAGCCCTTTTTCCGGCGGACGTGTGTAATCGCCATTCATGAATTCAGCGTCGGCCTTAAGCGCCGTGATCGAGCCTTGCAGCCGCACGATTCCAAAGGGGTATTGCTTGGCGTTTCCGCAAATGACGACGATCGATTCGATCATTTGGGGATGGCTCACAGCCCACTGATATGCCTGTTGACCTCCCATGGAAAAGCCCACGATTGCTTTGAGCTTGGTAATGCCCAGCTTGTCTCGAACTAAGCGGCGCTGGGCCTCAACATTGTCGCGAATTGAGACCCTGGGAAACATCGGGCCGCGAAAAGGAGCCGGCGTATTACTGGGAGAAGATGACATCCCATTGGCAAACTGGTCTGTCGAAATCAAAAAGTACTTGGCCGGGTCGAGTTCCATGCCCGGACCGATCAAATAGTCGTAGCCCGTATGATCGGCACCGTAATGCGACGGGAGCAGAACCGCGTTGGACTTCTGCTCATTGAGAGTGCCTCGCGTGGTGTATGCGAGTTTGACATCCGGTACAACCGCGCCAGATTCAAAAGTAAATTCCGGGAACTCGAGCACATGTACGGCTTGGCCGAACAAAGAACTCGACCAGGTAATCACGCCGACCACGATCAAGAACCATCGCATATGATGCTCCCCTCAAAACCAGGGTCTAAAACTCGCCGTTACCGCAAGAAAA
>JANLTA010000659.1:0-3074 GCA_031362705.1 Gemmataceae bacterium
AATTCCCCTCCCTCGCAGGGAGGGGAACCAGAAAAATACCAAATGCACTGGGGCGGTCTCGGATCATGCCGCCACCCTCAGAGCTTTGCGAAACTCATCGTAATCACGAAAGTAATCAGCCTCGTCGAACCGCTCCGACGCCAGCACCAGGCACACGGAGCCACCGGAGAAGTTGTCGATCTCGCGCCAGATCATCGGCGGAATATACAAGCCGCAATACGAACGATTGAGATGTTGCCGCACGCGCTGACGGCCGTCATCGAGCACAATGTCGAAGCTGCCGGATAGCGCGATCAGAAGTTGATGCAGTTGCTTATGCGAGTGCCCGCCACGCTCGGCCCCGCCGGGCACGTCGTACAGGTAGTACACCCGGCGAATGTCAAACGGGATGTGTTGGCCACCTTCCACGAACGTGAGGTTGCCGCGGGCGTCAGCCACTTTGGGCAAGTCCACGAGCCGGCAGCCGCCGACCAATGCTGATTTCGTACTCGCGGGTCGCAAGGTCATGCAGCATCCAGTTCGTAATGGTCGTAGGCGACGGCACGTGCGCCGAAGCTTTCTTTGTTTTCAATCAGCCCGGCATTCAGAGTCCGGCCACGATCTTCCGTCGAGATACCAAAGTCAAAATACGCTTTGCCCGCATACACTTCGTTGAGCAGTTCGTCCATCACGCAATCGTGCGCTGACAGTTCCCTGCCCGCATCCGTGGCGGCAATGTACTGAGCATGAGCCACACACGGCGTCTCATACACAATCACGCCGCCCAACATTTCATCATCGCGATAGCCGGCAAACAGCTTGATGTTGTCGGGAAACCGCTCGGCCAGAAGGCGCATCTCCGCGGCAGAATGCGTCGGCTTCACGCCGTACTTCCGTTGCAGGTTGTCCTCTTCGATGCCCATGAACCGTTCGATGTCGTCACTTTGCCGGACGACGACGTTGTTTGACCGGCCCTTCTTGATGCCGCATTTGCGCCCCTTCGTGATCGGCGGCCGTTCGCTCAGTCGCACCGTGGACGACACATCACGCCGGACTAGCCGCGCATCGCGCACGAACAAGGCATACAAGTCTTCCTCGGCCGGCACGCGATGGTAAATGTGCGGCACCGATTTGTAAACGACTTTGCGTAATTCATGTTCGCGGCAATGCACGTCCAGTGCATCGAACAGCCGCAGCATCAGGCCCGCTCTCATGCGATCATCGGTGACAAATCCGCCGTAGGTCAGCCCACCGTGGCTGACCAGTACATCGTCGCGGCGATTCGCGGGCAACGCCGCTACGAGCTTGTCATCGTCAAAGAACAGAAGCGAATGATCGTCGAAGCGGTTGGCATGGTACTCCATGTAACCCCGATCGAAGAGGAATACGCCATTCTTCGCGCGCGCAACTAGAGCGTTCCACGCATCACGCCAAATCGGTTCATAGCGAACAACCAAGACCATGCAAGCTCCCAAAGTGATACTAGATTCGCTCAACGGCCAAGAATGCTCCCGAGTATTCCGTCTTCTTTGTGCTTCCTTTGTGTCTTCGTGTATTTGTGGTTTTGTTTAAGAGTACCACAAATAGACGTAGACACAGAGACCACACAAATAAATCCGCTGCCAGTACTACGGCGGTTCGTCACGGACTTTCATCAGCACCAAGCTCGACACCTTGGCCGGGCCGCCGCGATGTTCCTTGTACACGCCCGCTTCGACCGTATTGCCCACGATCACCGCACCCGCGCCGATGACGCAGTCCTTTGCCACTTTCACGTTGTCGCCGATGCTGCTGTTAACTCCGACGAAGCAACTCTCTCCGATTTCGCAGTAGCCGGAGACGACAACATGCGACGACACAAAGCAGTGATCGCCGATCACCGCGCGATGGCCGACATGGTTGCCGCTCCAGAGGATGACGTTGTCACCGATGCGGGCCTTGTATTGAACGACGTTGTTTTCAAAGATGAAGCAGTTTTCACCGACGACGACGTCGCGCCAAACAAATGCGCGCGAGCTGACGTAGGTCACCGGTCGATAACCCATCGCCTTCACCGCACGAAACAAACGTGCACGCACACGATTGAGCCGCGTATAAGTGACCGCCACGAAACAGCGATGAGTGCTAGGCGGATACAACTGCTCAACTTCGTCCAGGGCCACCACCGGCCGACCAAATAGTTCGCTCTTCTTCAGATAGGCCCGTTCAACCGCAAACGCGACGACTTCATAAGCCGAGTCGTGCGTAAAATACTCGCAGGCAATCTCGGCAAACTCGCCGTCGCCAATGATAACCAGTTTTTCGCCGGACTTCGCCGACATGAAGGCCGTCCCTGGCCACAAGCAATGATGGAGTATCCCCGGCCCGCGATTGTAATCGGAAAATCGCGGAATTGACAATGGCAAAGGTGCAGTCCAGAAGTTCGTCTGACTTCTCCAATCCGCGTTCGTCGTTATAATGCCAATGGCAAACGCGCATGGGTTTGGTGCCTGAATGCAAGGATAAATGCGATGGCCAAAAAGACGAAAAGCAAGCGCATTCTGATAAAGCTCCCGTATTCCACGGACTCGTTCACTCGCGCCGAGTTGCTCAAGGCGCTCAAAAAAGTCGAGGCCGAGCGACCGGGCCGCAAATCGGTTCCGGTGCCGCATGTCAGCAGGTAATTACACGGCAAACGTCTTCATCAACTGTCCGTTCGACGCGGCGTACAAGCCGTTGTTTGAAGCGGTCGTGTTCGCGATCCTGGATTGCGGTTTCAAGCCGCGGTGTGCGCTCGAAATCGACGACGGCAGCGAAGTCCGGATCGACAAAGTATTCCGAATCGTTGCCGATTGCCAATTTGGCGTCCACGACATTTCCCGAACGGAAGTCACTGCCGCCAACGGCCTGCCACGCTTCAACATGCCGTTGGAACTTGGCATATTTCTGGCCGCCAAGCGTTTCGGCAGCGGCCAGCAGCGAAAAAAAGTCTGCCTGACTCTTGATAGCCAACCCTACCGCTATCAGCAGTTTATCTCCGACATCGCTGGGCAGGATATTCAAGTCCATAACAACACAGAACGGGAAGCCATCACGGTTGTCCGCAACTGGCTGCG
>JANLTA010000660.1:0-12135 GCA_031362705.1 Gemmataceae bacterium
TAGCCTTTGCCGCGCTTCTTGCGAATTTCGTCATCAAGATCATCGTGAGCGTCTTTCGCCTCCCAATAACCGCGCAGCAAATTGAACTCATCACGGAACGCGCCATCGGGAACAATGCGCTTGCCCCCGGCCTTCATCTCAAACTTCGGCGTCAGCGTCCAACCATGAGCGCGGCCGGTGTCGGCTAGCAAATGCGAAAATGCCGTCTCCAATGCCCCTTCATGTTCGACATGAAGTGCCTTGTAGTCCTTCAGATCCCGATAGTAGTTCTGAATCGCTTTGTGATTCGGCTTGATGCGAGCGGACGACGGCATAGTCCGAGCCTCAATACAACTCTGGTCGAGCGGCTTTGGGACATGTTACGAGTGCGCGAGATTCGCGACATGGTGCGATGGCAAGAGCTTACATGGCTTATGCATTTATGAGCTAGCTATTCCCGGTACCCAAACAGCGGCCCCGGCTCCTTGAGCGGCGGCAGTTCGCCGCGGTCGTAGTAGGCGTCGTCTTCGTTGGGCAGGCGGTAGCGGTAGGGGTCTTTGCGACGGCCTTCGCCGCAGCGGCGCACCAACTTCTGGTCGTAAGCCCGGTTGAGCCATTGATACAGCACGCTGGCGGCCGGTGCGGGGATGCTGCCGGGCCAGTCGGCCAGCAGTTCGAGATGCGTCGCTGCTGTCTTGCGCTTTTGCAGAATCGTTTTCACCTTGTCCCAGTTGTCGCGGAAGCGATCCGTCTCGGGATCGTTCACCACCGTGAACTTGCCGGTGGACTTGTCCCAGGCGTAGTTGAGCCGGGTCGGCGTATCGACAAAGCGCGATAGGCCGATGAGCTTGCGGCGGTTCTCGTCGGTGGCCATCGAGCCGAACCGATGCAGTTCGAGAATGACATCGACAAAGCCGAGCATCGCGCCGGTGCCGCGGGCACAACTGCCTTCTTCGGAACGCTCCTTGCGCGGATGATGGATGACCAGCACGGCCACACCGGCGACCGCCAGCCGCTGCAGCGGTTGCAGAAACGACAGCACCGTGCCCGCGTCCGACTCGCTGGCGCCGGGGAGAAACGTGCGCAGCGAATCCACGATAAAAAAGTCCAACTGCCCGGCCGCATGACGGTCGCCGGCGTAATCGACCAGCCGTTCCCACTCGGCGACACTTGGCCGCCGTAGAAACGGCTGGGCCATCAGTTGCACATGCGGCCCGATCGGCAACAACTCCAGCCGCCTGGCCCATGTCTGCGCCGACTCTTCCGAGACAATCAGCGGTCTGGCCGCGCCACAGGGCCGGCCAAGAAAATCGCCGTCGGCCTCCATCCGCTGCAGCAGCCCGGTAATCAGCGTCGTCTTGCCGTTCTTCCAAAGGCTGGTCAACATCGTCAGGTTGCCCCGGCCGATGTAGCCGTGCCACAGCCAATCGCAATTGATTCCGGCCGACGCTTTTTTGGCCTCATTCAGCGGCATCGACGCAAACTCGTTGAGCGACATGGCTTTCTCCGATGAGAAAAAATCGTTCCGACCCAATCAGTAGTTCTGGAGAAGTGTCCCCCACCCCGACCGGAATAAATGGTACTAGGGTGCCGCCGACAATGTCATGTCGGTAGGTCAAGAAAACTCGCGTTTGCTGCAACTACGTCCGCCGCTGAATACAGTAGCAGGGAATTCCAAACATAGCTTGCTCCCTTCAATAGGAACGACCAATGGCACCTGCGACCACCGACGTCAAACGCAAGATGGGCGAGGGCTACTCAACGGCCACGGATCCGCTTTCGCCGGAGGAGCTGCGCAAGATGGACGCCTACTGGCGGGCATCCAACTACCTTTCAGTTGGCCAGATCTATCTTCTCGACAACCCGCTGTTGCGTGAACCGCTCAAGAGGGAGCATGTCAAACCCCGGCTACTGGGGCATTGGGGCACGTCGCCCGGATTGAACATGCTCTGCGTTCATCTGAATCGCATCATCAAGCGTGATGATCTGAACATGATTTACATCATCGGTCCGGGTCACGGCGGCCCGTCGCTTGTGGCCCATGCGTATTTAGAAGGAACCTATAGCGAGTATTACCCCAACATCAGTCAAGATGTCGAAGGAATGCAGAAACTGTTCAAACAGTTCAGCTTTCCGGGCGGCATCCCGTCACACGTTGCGCCCGAAACACCCGGCAGCATTCACGAAGGTGGCGAGTTGGGATACGCGCTGAGCCATGCCTACGGCGCTGCATTCGATAATCCCGACTTGATCGTTGCCTGCGTGGTGGGCGACGGTGAAGCCGAGACTGGGCCGCTTGCCACGGGTTGGCATGGCAACAAGTTCCTGAACCCGGCACGCGACGGTTGCGTTTTGCCGATCCTGCATCTGAATGGTTACAAGATCGCCAATCCCTGCTTCCTCGCACGCATCCCCAAGGAAGAACTACAGAAGTTGTTCGAAGGCATGGGCTACAAACCCTACTTCGTGGAAGGAAGCGAGCCTAACGCGGTCCAGCAACAACTCGCCGGCGTGCTCGATACCTGCACGGCGGAGATCATGGCAATCTGGAGCGAGGCACGGACCAAGGGTGTGGTCAAGCGGCCGGCCTGGCCGATGATCGTTTTTCGCACGCCGAAAGGCTGGACCTGTCCAGCGGAAATCGATGGCAAAAAATGCGAGGATTATTGGCGCAGCCATCAGGTACCCATGGGCGACATGGACAAGCCCGGCCACGTCAAGATCCTCGAACAGTGGATGAAAAGCTATCGGCCGGAGGAGCTGTTTGAAACCGATGGCCGGTTCAAGAAGGAGATTGCCGAGTTAGCGCCGAAAGGTCATCGCCGCATGAGCGACAATCCTCATGCCAACGGCGGCCTGTTGCTTCGCGATCTCAAGATGCCGGACTTCCGCGACTATGCCGTCGATGTGCCCAGCCCCGGCGCCACCACGGCGGAGTCCGCGCGCGAGATGGGCCGGTTTCTCCGCGACATCATGAAGAAGAATCTGGATAGCAAGAACTTCCGCTTATTCAGCCCCGACGAGAACAACTCCAATCGCTGGCAAGACGTGCTGGAAGTCACCGATCGCTGCTACATGGCTGAGATTTACCCGGAGGACGACCATCTATCGCCCGACGGCCGGGTGATGGAAGTTCTTAGCGAACATCAATGCCAGGGCTGGTTGGAGGCGTATTTGCTGACGGGCCGGCACGGCTTCTTCAGTTGCTACGAAGCGTTCATTCACATCATCGATTCCATGTTCAATCAGCACGCCAAGTGGCTGAAAGTGTGCAACCACATTCCCTGGCGTCGCCCCATTGCATCGTTCAATTACTTCCTCAGCTCGCACGTCTGGCGGCAAGACCACAATGGCCTGAGCCATCAGGATCCCGGCTTCATTGATCACGTCGTCAACAAGAAAGCGGAGGTCGTTCGCGTTTACCTGCCGCCCGATGCAAATTGCCTGCTGTCTGTCACCGATCACTGTCTGCGTAGCCGCAATTACGTCAACATTGTGGTGGCCGGAAAAAATCCTGCGCCGCAATGGCTGACCATGGACCAGGCCATCAAACATTGCACCGAAGGTTTGGGAATCTGGGAGTGGGCCTCAAACGATAAAGGCTGCGAACCGGATGTGGTGATGGCATGTTGCGGAGACGTACCTACTTTGGAAACGTTGGCCGCCGTCGATCTCATTCGCCAGCACCTGCCCGAATTGAAAGTCCGCGTGGTTAACGTCGTCAATCTCATGAAGCTGCAACCGACGAAGGAACATCCCCACGGACTTTCCGACAGGGATTTCGATGCATTGTTCACCAAAGACAAGCCGATTATCTTCGCCTTCCACGGTTACCCGTGGCTAATCCATCGATTGACCTATCGGCGTACCAACCACAAGAACATTCACGTCCGCGGCTACAAGGAAGAAGGCACCACGACAACACCCTTCGACATGGTCGTGCTCAATGACTTAGACCGATTCCACCTGGTCGAAGACGTGATCGACCGCTTACCGCAGCTCGGTGCCCGCGTGGCCTATTTCAAACAGTCCATCCGCGAGAAGCTAGTTGAACACAAAGAGTACATCGCCCGCTACGGCGACGACATGCCCGCCATCAGCGGCTGGAAGTGGGGCGTGAAGGGAAGTGCCGACACGCGACCCACATCTACGGGTGGGGATAACGTGTAATTCTCAACTATACCAATGCAAAAAAGGAAATTGAATGATGAACACCATCGCTGCCTCGCGACCGCTGATCGAGAGCATCCTGTACCCATCCGATTTTTCCGAGCCAAGCTCGATAGCCTTTGCGCATGCTCTCAAGGCGGCGCTGGTTGCGCGCGCCACGCTGACCATGTTTCACGTGGCGCCGAAGGACGAACATGCCAGGTGGAGCGACTTCCCCGGCGTGCGCGCCACGCTGGAACGCTGGTCGCTACTGGCACCCGGCAGTGGCAAGTCTGCCGTCCCGCAACTCGGCATTAATGTCTCCAAGATGGTCGTTCAGGAGGACGATCCCGTCAAAGCCATACTGCGTTACCTCGACTGTCACCAGGTTGATCTCATCGTCTTAGCGTCCCATCAACACGAGGGGGGTCGCACGATGGTTGCACAAGTCGGTCGCTGTGCCAGTCGTGCGGAAGTCCCGCGTGATGACGCTGTTCGTGCCCGCCGGCTCTCGCGGGTTCATTTCATTGGATAACGGCGCGGTGACTTTGTCAAATATTGTCATTCCAGTAGCCGAGTCCCCGAATCCCTGGCCGGCCATTACGGCGGCCGCCCGCATTGTGCAACAACTGCAAAGCTCCAGCGGCACGTTTACGCTCTTGCACATGGGCGCAACTAACCCAGTTGATTCCTCACGCTGCCCGGCTGTGCCGGGTTGGACTTGGCAACAGGAGAATCGCCGGTGTGGAATCACCAAGGGCATTTCCGAGGTCGCCAATGAAGTGAATGCCGACCTCATGGTGATGAGCACGGCAGGACGGCACGGTTTCTTGGATGCATTGCGCGGCAGTCAAAGTGAGCGCGTTCTGCGGCAGACGCCTTGTCCGCTGCTGGCGATTCCCGAATCTGCATAGCTCGTTCGGGGATCATTCCGTCTATCAGAACGCCTTAAACGCCCGGAGCGTTCGTGAGAGCGTTTATCGTCTTGGGGCCGACGGCTGCAGGCGGGCCGTCATCGCCGACATTTACCATCGCCAACAGCGCGGCGGCAGGCGCCGCGGCGCCATCGTCAGGCAGCTTCGTCACGCCCACCTTGTGCTTTATGTTCCAATCGTCGAACTTGCGTTCGATCTTCCAGGCCTCCTTTTGCCAGGACGTGTTTTTAGGGTCATCGAGCTAAGTCCGCAACCATAATCTTCGACAGCCCTACGCCAATTCCTAGAGCATTGCGAACCAGGAGTATCACCATGACGCGATCCTTCTTTTCCGCCCTAGTAATACTCAGAGCAATTCTGGCTTGCCCTAATGACCTTTCTGCTCAAATCATTCTCCACGATGAGAGTGTGAGCAGCGACCTCTCCCGCAATCAGTTGGTGCCAAGGCCCATTATTTTGTCCGCGCGAAGCAACAATGTTATTGGCAGCGTTATCGGCCGCACCGATACCCGAAACTGGATATCGGTTACGATACCGGCCCTCCATCAGATGTCGGTACTGACGCATGTCTCCTATTCGTCGACTGATGTCCAAGGTTTCATGGGCTTTGACTAGAGTGGTCCCTAAAGTGGTCCCCGTTCTCCGTACCACGGGTGGCCGAAAGATCGCTATAGTTCCGACGACCCGAACGCATCAGTTTGTCACGATACGTTGACGCCGACCCAGACGTGACCGAAACGCGTCCGGCCCGATACACCGACGCCGGCGTTTCATAGCCGAGCGACTGATGCATCCGCTCCCGGTTGTAGTACCGGAAGAACGTCCGCAGCCCGCGCTCCAAATCCGGAACCGTCTCATAGCCCATCACATATAAGTGTTCGTACTTGACCGTGCGCCACAGTCGTTCGACGAACACGTTGTCCAGCGCCCGACCTT
Organism: Gemmataceae bacterium; assembly: GCA_031362705.1. GTDB lineage: Bacteria > Planctomycetota > Planctomycetia > Gemmatales > Gemmataceae > JAIBBI01. Next base: position 6,000 of record JANLTA010000660.1, read on the forward strand.
TGCCATCCATGCTGATCCGCACCTGGGCCTGTTCCAGCCGGCTCACGAAATTCCGCGCCGTGAACTGCACGCCCTGGTCCGTGTTGAACACTTCGGGCTTCCGGCGTCGCAACACCTCGTCCAGCAGGTCCACACAGAAGGTGCCATCGAGCGTGTTCGACAGTCGCCAGCCGAGCACGTAGCGACTATGCCAGTCGATCACGGCCGCGAGGTACATGAAGCCCTTCCGCATGGGCACGTAGGTGATGTCGGTGCTCCAGACCTGGTCCACCCGCTCCACCGTGACACCACGCAAAAGGTACGGGAAAACCGGGTGTTTCGCGCACCGGGCGCTCAGTCGTGGCTTCGGGTAGATCGCGGCCAGTCCCATCACACGCATCAGCCGACTCACCCGCTTGACGTTGACCGCCTGGCCGCGGGCTTGCAGCCAACGGGTCATGCGCCGCCGACCCAGGCACGGGTGCTGCGTGTATTCTTGGTCGATCAGCTTCATCAGCTTGAGGTTCTCGGCCGACTCCGTGCCCGGCTCATAGTACCAGGCCGAACGACTCAGACCGAGTAGTTCACACTGACGGCGCACGCTGAGCTGGGGATGGCCAGGTTCGATCAGAGACCGCTTGGCATCAGTCGTAGCGGGCGACTTTTTTTTTGAGCCAGGCCAACTCCATCTGGACGCGGCCGAGTTGCTCGTAGAGTTCCGCCTGCTGGGCCTCCGCCGCCGGATCCACGAGTTTGCCACCATTGGCAAACACCGACTCGGCATTGGCGACGAGTTGTTTCTTCCAGCCATGCACCAGCGTCGCGTGGACGTCAAAGTGGCTGGCCAACTCCGCCATCGTCCGGTCACCTTTCACTGCCGCCAACGCTACCGTGGCCTTGAACGCATCGCTGTACGCCTTCCGTTTCCTCGGCATTATCGTCCCCTCCGTGGACCACCGATTTATAGCTTAATCGGTGGTCCAGTTTTTGGGGACCACTTCACTTCGGCCGGCTTGAGAGCTTCCTTAGCTTGCCGCACAGTGCCGACCGGAGCCTTCTCCGGGATGACGGCGACAAACCAATGGCGTTCATCATGCCCGCACAGAAATTTCTGCTTTTCGCCATTTTCGCGGACCAGGATTAGCAAGTGCCGGTCAAACGGCTGCACATCCAGGACGGCTATTTCAGCATCGAACGCAGGAGGGCGGACAATCTCGAAGAACTCGCCACGGCGGTCGGATTGCACATCGAGCAAAAACTCCATAACTGAACGCGGGCCCGATCTGCGCATGCGACGGCTCGGACGGTCAGCGACCCTGAGGCGTGCGCCTATGCGAGCGAACTTCAAATCCAATAGGTTCGTATCCATGACCGAGCAGACACCAGTTAGCTCGGGCGGGTTCGCAGAGGAACCGAAAATGATGGTGATTGAGTCAACGTGTAGTTTCCCAGTCGGGTCAATCTTGTGAGCATCTGCCAGTCCAGTATCCATCGCTGGCCCTGCTGTCGCACATTCGGAAACCTATAACCAATCTTCATGACCGAGGTCACGCAAGTCTTGTGCGCTATCGAGCAGGGCGACTCGCAAGCGTCCAGCCGGCTTTTGCCGCTGGTGTATGAGGAGCTGCGCCGGCTTGCTGCCCAAAAGCTCGCCAACGAAAAGCCCGGTCAGACACTCGACGCAACCGGGCTGGTCCACGAAGCATACATGCGGCTGGTTGGCCAGGGAGAAGAATCACATTGGAACAGCCGTGGCCATTTCTTCGGAGCCGCGGCCGAGGCCATGCGACGGATTCTCATCAACCGAGCACGCGACAAGATGCGCCACAAGCGCAGCGGCGGCTGGAAGCGCATTGACTTGGAAAAACTGAACATTGCCGACGAGACCGCGGACGAGGAACTGATTGCACTCGACGAGAGCTTGGAACGCCTGGCACAAGAAAATCCTGCCTGCGCCGAATTGGTCAAACTGCGCTTTTTCGCCGGTCTGACTCACGAGGAGGCGGCCGCCACCCTCGGCTTGGCCAGACGCACCGCGGACCGGACTTGGGCCTATGCCCGAGCCTGGCTGTACGAAGCCTTGAGCCAAGACGACGTCCGGGCGACGAATGCTCCTTGAAAACATCGGCGTGGCGCACTTTGGGAATGAACGGGGCACTTAATAGCAAGCATGCGCGGAGGGTCTGTACGTGAGCGCCACTGGCGGCGACGTGTTGGAAGTTTTCGGCGAGGCCGCGGAGTGTGCTTCGCAGGCTGAAGCAGCAGCATATCTCGATGTCGCTTGTCGGGGCGATGTGGCACTGCGTGAACGGGTTGATGCGCTTCTACACGCGCACCGGCAAGCGGGCAAGTTTCTTCAGGGATCACCCACACACAGCGATCGCGTTTCGACCGAATTGCCGGGAACAGTCATCGGCCCATATAAGCTGGTGGAACTCATAGGCGAGGGCGGTTTCGGCGTCGTCTACATGGCCGAGCAGCAGCAGCCGCTGCGGCGATTGGTCGCGCTGAAGGTGGTCAAGCCTGGCATGGATAGCCGCCAAGTGATTGCCCGCTTTGAAGCCGAGCGCCAAGCGCTGGCCATGATGGAACATCCGAACATTGCCCATGTCCTTGATGCCGGTGAGACTGTATCGGGTCGGCCGTATTTTGTGATGGAGCTGGTCCGGGGCATTCCCATCACGGACTACTGCGACCAGCACCGCCTGACACCCAATGACCGCCTGAGATTGTTTGCCAGCGTCTGTCAGGCAGTGCAACACGCGCACCAGAAGGGAATCATTCATCGCGACTTGAAGCCGTCCAACCTCCTGGTCACGCTGCACGACGGCACGCCGGTGGTCAAGGTAATTGACTTCGGCATTGCCAAGGCGATCGATCAGCGGCTGACCGACAAGACGTTGATCACTGGTTTCGCGCAGGTCATCGGAACGCCGCTGTACATGAGTCCGGAGCAGGCGGAGCTGAGCGGACTGGACATCGACACGCGCAGCGACATTTATTCGCTGGGTGTGCTCCTCTATGAACTGCTGACGGGCACGACGCCATTCGACAAGGCACGGCTACACGAAGCGTCGTTCGACGAGTTGCGACGGATCATCCGCGAGGAAGAGCCACCGCGGCCCAGCACGCGGCTCAGCACGCTCGGTCAGGCCGCAGCGACAATCTCCGAGCACCGGCGAACCGACCCGAAGCGCCTGGGCCAACTGATACGCGGCGAGTTGGACTGGATCGTGATGAAGTGTCTGGAGAAGGATCGCTCGCGCCGTTATGAATCAGCCAGTGCGCTTGCGCGGGACATTGAGCACTACCTGGCCGATGAACCAGTCGAGGCGTGTCCGCCATCGGCTGGCTATCGTGTGCGCAAGTTTGTCCGGAAACATCAGCGAGTGCTAATCACCACAGGAGCTTTCCTGAGCATGTTGTTCGCCGGTGGAGCCATCACGGCGTGGCAATGGGTGAAGTTGGCGCGAACCGAGCGAGATCAGGCAATCCAGCAAGCGCGGCGCAACCATGACGTGCATGCCGCATTGGACCGGACGGCCGAGTTGCGCGGGCAGGCGCGAGTGATCCGAAGCGGCAATCCGGGTAAGTGGGCGGAAGCACAGGCGATGGCACAGCGCGCGGAAGCGTTGGTGGAAAGTGGACCAGTGGAACCCAAGTTGGCAGTGCGCGTCAATCTCCTGCGCCGCGAATTGGATCGTGAGAAAAGGGATCGCGAAATGCTTGCCATCCTGGATGACATCCGGCTGCGGCAGGCGGCGGTCAAGGGAGAGCGGTTTGACACGCGCAACGCCGACAATCGCTACACGGAGGCGTTCCGAACGTATGGCCTCGAATTGGAGCCGGCCGAAGCGGCAGTGCGTCAATTGCGCGAGTCGACAATCCGAGAAGAATTGCTCGTCGCTTTGGATAACTGGATCTGGTGCAAGGAGAAGTCAGATTCCGTGCGGGCGAAGCTACGTGCGCTGACAAACGAGGCCGATGACAATGATTGGCGGCGTGCCCTGCGCGAAGCCGGTGGACAAGGCGATGTGGCACGCATCGTGGAATTGACGAAGGAACCCCGGGCACTGCAACAGCCGCCGACGGCATTGGCAATGGTGGGCGAACTACTTTATCAGTCAGTTCGGCCGCAGGAGGCTGTAGATTGGCTGCGCCATGCGCAACATCGACATGGTGATGACTTTTGGCTCAATCACCACTTGGGATATGTTCTTTTTGCCGTGATGGTACCGCCGCGGACAGACGAAGCAGTCGGCTATTTCCGTGCCACAGTCGCTCTTCGCCCCGACAGTCCTGGCGTCCACTTCAATTTGGGAAATGCTCTGCGTGAAAAAGGCGATCTGGTAGCTGCCATGGCCAGCTACCGCAACGCCATCACACTCAACCCCGGATACGTCGCCGCTTACGTAAACCTCGGCGCCGCGCAAAAGATGAAGGGAGATATCGCAGCCGCTTCCGCGACTTTCCGTCAAGCTTTGGAATTAGACCCGAAGTATGTCTATGCTCATGGGAACCTCGGAAGCATATTGGCGATGCAAGGAGACAAAGACGGCGCTGCCGCCTGCTTCCGCCAAGCAATCGCGCTGGACCCGACGTATGCCGGGGCTCACAACGCGCTCGGCGCGCTTTTGGAATCCCAGGGAGACCTCGACGGTGCCGCCGCCTGTTTCCGGCAAGCGCTCGAACATGAACCGAATCTCGCGCAGGCGCATTTCAATCTAGGCGTCATCACGTGGCGACGGGGCAATGCGGTTGGCGCTGCCGCCCACTTTCGCCGTGCCATCGAATGCGGCCCGGACTATGGCAATGCCCATCACCAACTCGCCCGCGTCTTGCAAGCGCAACATGACTACGAGGGTGCTCAAGCGAGCTACCGAAAGCTCATGGAACTCAGTCCGAAGGACGCCACGATTCATTATGATCTTGGCATCTTGTTAGCGAAGAAGGGAGATAACCCCGGCAGCGTCGCGTGCTATCGGAAAGCGGTCGCGCTCAATCCGGCGTACGCCCAGGCGCATTGCAACCTTGGCAACGCGCTCATCCATTTGGGAGATTTCGGTCCTGCCTTGGAGTCACTGCGGACCGGGCATCAATTGGGTTCACAACAAAAGGGTTGGCGCTATCCTTCAGCGGATTGGATCGAAGAATGTGAGCGCTGGCTCGAACTGGAGAGCAAGTTGCCAGCGATCCTGAAAGGAAAAGCTCGCCCAAGTAGCGCGGCGGAAACGATCGAGTTTGCGGACCTTTGCCGCTACAAACAGTTGTACACGGACTCGGTGCGTTTTTTCACGGAGGCATTTGAAGCCGATGCAACGCTCGCTCCGGACACGAATGTTGGCCACCGTTACCGCGCCGCCGGTTCAGCGATACTTGCAAGCGGTGGTCGCGGCGACGGAGCGGTTCGATTGGACGATACGGACCGTTCGACGTTGCGCCGGCAGGCTTTGCAATGGCTTCAGGCCGATCTCACCGGTCGCGCTCAACGGCTCGTAGGCACTAAACCACAAGATCGCCAAAGCGTCCGCGAGGAGTTGCGCTATTGGCAAGGTGATGCCGCCCTAGCCGGAGTCCGCGACGCCGCCGCAATCGCGAAATTGCCGGCCGAAGAACAAGCCGCCTGGCAACAGCTTTGGGCCGACGTGGCCAGCATATTGGCGAAAGTCCAAGTCTCGAAGTAAGCACTGCAATTCATCATTTTTCAGCAATTTCACGCGCCAATTGGCGCACTTCCATCGCAAACGGGGCACTGACCAGCAGAGCAGATACTGCCCGAGCACATGAACAGCGTACCATTTGGAGACTTGCGATGACGACTCATTCCTGGATCCGCAAACTGTTTTCCCGATCACTTCGGGCCACCCGAAAACCATTATATCGTTGTCGGCCAACTGTCTCCAAACTGGAATGCCGCGTCACACCGGCTTACCCGGTAATGACGCCTTTGGCCGGCGGGGCCAATCCCTTCAACATCTTCGATACCGGCGATTGGTCGACGCCGGCGCTGGGAGACGTGGACGGCGATGGCGACCTGGATGCCGCCGTCGGTGATTTCAATGGCACGCTGCGGTACTTGCGGAACTTTGGGACGAGCGCCAACCCCGTCTACTTACAGCAAACAGGCGTCAACAACCCGTTCAACGCGATCGGCGTC